>DATBBD010000564.1:0-17193 GCA_036271175.1 Polyangiaceae bacterium
ACGGGTTCGTCGTGGGTCCATCCGACCGCGCAGGTCGCGCCGTCCGTGACACTCTCGTCGAGCGTCGTGGGCGCGGGAGCCGTCGTTTCGGGTGCGGGTCGGTTCGAGCGTTGTGTTGCGTGGCCCGGCGCGACGGTGACCGCGCCGCTCGCCGATGCCGTCGTGACGACGGAGGGCCGCGTCGCTCACGTGCCCCTCGCGTGAGCAGTCGCACGCGCCCCCACTGCGACATCAGAGCCATGCGAGGGTACAAGAAATTACATGTGAGATCGCTCGGTATCCAAGCGAATTCTCTACAGATTGCGCGCGCACTAACGACCGCGTCCGGGTTTTCGTTTCTCTGGGCTGCCTCGGGTGACGGACCCTCTTACGTCGCGGCCCATCCGACGGAGGTGAGTGACGCGCTCGACCCCGAACCCGAGCTCGCTCTCGAGCCGCGGACCGGGCGATGGGGGGATGCGCCGCGATGGGTCGGACTTTTGCCCTACGAATGCGCGCGTGACTTGGAACGCGCCGCGTGGACGCGACGACCGGAGGATCGCGCGCCGCCCCACGTCGAGCGGCCGCGATGGCTGCGTTACGGGGCGGTGATCCGCATCGCCGAGGACGTCGTCGTCGTGGGCGACGACGAACGCGCCGTCGAACGACTCGCCGGCCTCGCGACGCGTCGGGTCGGCGCCGGCGACGTCGTCGCGGAAGCGTACGGTGAGCCTGAGGCGGACGACGCGCACCGGGCGCGCATCGAGCGTGCCCTCGAGCTGATCGGACGGGGCGAGATCTATCAGGTCAACCTGGCGCGTCGATTCCAGTTTTCGCTCTCGGCGCGAGCGGTGGATTGCGTGGCGCGGTTCGCACGGAGCGCGCGCGCGCCGTTCATGTTCGGGATGGAGCACGACGGGCTCATGGTCGCGGGAGGCTCGCCGGAATTATTCCTCGAGCTCGGCGCCGGGAGGCAGCTCGTTACTTTGCCGATCAAAGGGACCCGGCCGAGGGGAACCGACGCCGTCACCGATCGCGCCTTTGCGCGTGAGCTCGATGCCGATCCGAAGGAGCGAGCCGAGCTCGCGATGGTCGTCGACGTCGAACGCAACGACTTGGGAAAGATCGCGGTGACGGGTTCGGTCCGCGCGTCTCGGGCGCCGCGCGTGCGAACGTTCGGGTCGGTGCATCATCGCGTGGCGCGCGTGACGGCGCGTTTGCGCGACGGGATCGGTCGCGACGACGTTTTAAAGGCAACTCTGCCGAGCGGAAGCGTGACCGGCGCGCCGAAAGTACGAGCCATGGAAGTCATCGCCGAGCTCGAGAGCGAGCGTCGCGGTCTGTACACCGGCGCGTTCGGTCACGTGGCGCACGACGGATCGATGCGGCTCGCGATGGCGATCCGGACGCTGACGGCAAAGCACGGCGTTGCTCATTACTTCGCGGGCGGCGGGATCGTGGCCGACAGCGACCCGCGCCGTGAAGTGGAAGAAACGCGTTGGAAGGCCGTGCAAATGCTCGACCTTCTCCGCTCGACGTGAACCGCGACGAGCACGCCGCGCCGAGTTGCCACAACGCGACGCGAGCATTCGAAATGCAGACGCACGCGGGCCAAAACTTTGCCGCCGTGTCAGGAACGGATAGTCGGATAGCTCTGGCGAGGACATGGAAGCAGTGAACGTGCGCGATCTCGAGCAGATTCAAGAAGCCGAGCAACGCGGGGGCGCTTCGCGCGGAGCGACTCTCGTTCTCGCCGGCCTCGGCGGCGCGGCGCTGGTGATCACCGCGGTGATGACCTTCAAGCAAGGCGAGCCGCCGGAACGATCCAAGGTGGATCCGTTGTCGGCGCTTGTCGCCAAGGCGAAACGGCCCGAGACGACGCCGCCCGAAAGCGTCAATCGTCGCGACGTGACGTTTCCGTCGGTGCTCTCCGACGCGGAGCATCCCACCACTGCGCTCGCCGCGGTCAAAGACGAACGCGGTCATCTGATCGCGCCCGACGTCGACCCTGCTCCGGTCGCGGTGCCGCCGCCGCCGGCCGAGAAACTACCAGTGGTTCCGCTCCCTGCCGGCACGTTGCTGGACGAGACGTCCGTGACGACCGAACCGAAGGACTCACTGACGGTGCTCGCGAGGGATGTGTCCACTGTGGGCGACACAACGCCAGCGCAAGCCGGCAGCGAGGGGGGCTTCCAGCTCCAGGTCGCGAGCTTCCGCGACGCCGGCGACGCCGACAAATTGGTCGAAGAACTCCGCAAGCGTGGCCACCCCGCGTACCGGCAGGCAGCGTACGTCGCCGATCGCGGGCTCTGGCATCGCGTGCGCGTTGGACCGTTCAAGAGCAAGTTCTCCGCCGAAAAATACAAGGCCGATTTCGACAAGAAGGAACGCATGAACTCGTTCCTGGTCGACCCCGACAAGGTGAGGCGCCAAGAGGAGATCCGCGCTTCCAAGCTGGCGGCGCGGGCGGAAGAGCGTTAGTTCGGCTATCCTCGACGCGATTCGAGGACTCGCGGATGGCTAAAGACGCGGAGACGGAGCTCGTTCGATTCGGCGTCGCGATGGACCGGGAGCTCCTCGGACGCTTCGACGATTTGATCGAGGGGCGAGGTTTCGCGAATCGGTCCGAGGCGCTTCGCGATCTCGTGAGGCGCGAGCTCGATCGCGACGCCTGGGAGTCCGGCGGCCGCGTCGTCGCGACCGTCACTTTGGTCTACGACCACCACGTCCGCGAGCTCACCGAACGACTCACGGAAATCCAACACGACTTCGGCGCGCGCATCGTATCGACGCTGCACATCCATCTCGATCACGACCACTGCATGGAGGTCATCGCCGCGCGCGGGCCCGCGGCGGAGATCAAGCGACTTGCCGAGCGCTTACTGGGCGCCAAGGGCGTGCTCTCCGGCGACGTGACAGCGGCTGCTCTGCCCGAACCGCTCGTCGGCGGAAAAAAACGTCGCGTCGATACGCCCGGTCATCACTGACGCGTCTTGTCTGCATGTCATCGCGCTGCGAGTGCGCGCGTGGCGACATCAATCGGCCGTCGTGGCCAACGTGAACTGACGACGACGCGCGCTCGATTTGCGTGCGCGATTTACCTGCGTCGACGATCGCGCGACGGTGGCGAAATCCGCCACTCGGAAGTTTCGAATCACGCCGTTCGGATCGCGTGTCGACTTCCACGAAGAAGTGTTAACTATCGAGCGTTCTCGATTGGGCGGCGACGCCAACTCGAGGATGCCGTGAGGTGAGCTTCGTCACTGCACGGGGGGGACTACCGAGAGTGCCGTTGAGTAACGAGGTCATGACGTTCGCTTCTGTGGAAACTGAAGGTACCGAGGATCAAAAGCCGCGCGTCTTGATCGTCGATGACGACGCCGCGCTCGCGCGAGCCTTGCAGCGATATCTGCAACGCCAGGGGATGATTACCGAGATGGTCATCGACGGCGCGGCGGCGCTCGAACAACTCCGCGCGTCGTCGTTCGACGTGATGGTGCTCGACTTGCAGCTCGCGAACATGGACGGGCTCGACGTGTTTCGCGCTGCGTGCGATTTGCCCTCGCCGCCGGCGACGATTTTGCACTCCGCGTACCTCAGCGTTCAGACCGCCGTACTGGCCATTCGGTCGGGCGTGGGAGAAGTACTCGAGAAGCCCGTGCTCGAGGACGTGCTCGTCGCACGCATCCGCGAGCTGACCGCCCGGCGCCGCGCCAAGCTCGCCGAGCCGAACGGCGCGGACTCCGGAGACGCGGCCTCGGGCGCCGGCGACTCGTCGCGAGCCGGCGTCGACTCGAGCGGGGTCATCGGCCTCGGGGGCAGTCGCTCGCTGCCCGACCTCGAACGCACGCTCATCTTGCAAGCCTTCGCCGACTCGGGTCAGAACCTGAGCCGCGCCGCTCGAACCCTCGGGATCCCGCGCTCGACGCTCCGAGATCGTCTCCGCAAATACGGCGCCCGCTGAAGCTCCGTTTTCCGAATCGGATTCGGGTCGCTACTTCTTCTTGCTGTCCTTGCGGGACATTTGCTGACGCGCGGCCTGCTGCACGGAAGCAGTGACGTTCTTGTTCTTCGTGAGGTTGCGGAGATCGCTGTCTCGGAGATGAGGAACGAGCCGCGCCGCGAACGTGAAAGGCGTTCGCGGGTTCTGGATGAGGTTCATCTTGATCTGGTAGCTCCGCGTCCACTCGCGGTTCATCGCGATGATCCGGAGCACGTCTTCGGAGATCTGACGGCTCAGTGAAATGCGCGCCGCGTCGCTTTCGTTCATCATCGGGCTCTGCGCCGCGGCGCTCGCCACGAGCCGGTTCGTATCTCGGACGAGAAGCAGCCGCTCGGCGGACGTTCCGAGCGTCGCGCGACGGATTTTCTGAGAGACGGTCATGTCCGCGAGGCGCGCGTAGAGCGGCTTCAGCTGCTCGCGCAACTGTTCTTGTCCCTCCTCGTCGACTTCGTGCGTGTCTTCGACCGCCGGGTCGAGGGAGAGCTGGTCGGCGATGCGCGACACTTCTTCGGCGAGCGTGTCCTCGTAGGTCGGCGTTCCCGTCGCTTCCGGGATGAGCTGATTCTTGATCGCGGCGGCAGCTTCCTTGAACGCCGGGATCGCGAGTTCGAGCCCGTTGCGCACGGCGAGCTCGAGGATGCGGTCCGCGGTCGACATGCGGACCCGCTTGTTCATGTAGAGCTTCTCGATGACCGTCGGGTGCTCGAGAAGCCGCTGCTCGTTCGTGGCGACGATTTCGCCGAGCGCTTCGTTCGCGCGTTCGGCGAACGTCTCGAGCGCGACGCGGCCGATGCGCGGCATGCGCAGGAGCTTCGTGACGACGTTTGCGTCGCTCGCGTAGTCGGCGGAGAGCATGTCGATGACCACGGGCTCGAGATCCGCGTCGAGCGCGCCGTTCAAGATCGGCGGCGGCAGCTTCGCGAGCGTCTGCTTCGCTTTTTCGGCGACCTTGGGATCGTCGGCCGCCGTGAGCAGCGCGATCACCGTGACGACGTCTCCCGGCTTGAGACCGGGCACGACGCCGCCCGCGGCCATCATCTTCATCGGCGGCGGAGCAGCCGGTCCGACGATTCTCTGAACTTGGGGCGGAAGGCTTGAGACGTCGATGCCGAGGGTCATGGCGGGGGGGATCCGGGCTCCTCGAAGTATGGCATGATGAAGCCAAAGGACGCTTCCCCGAAACCCGGCGTCCTGGAGTCGAATCGCATGGGAATCTTGGATTTCGTGAAGAGCGGCGTCGGCCGCATGATGATCGCGCGGGCGGATACACACAAGGACGCGATCGTCTACAAACACCCCGATCAGACGTTCCCGTTCTGGTCCCAGGTCACCGTCGACTCCGACGAAGTGTGCTTGTTCTTCAAGGACGGCAAGTACATCGGCGCGCTCGGTCCGGGCCGGCACACGCTGCAGACCCAGAACATCCCGTTCCTCAATACGCTGGTCGACAAATTCACCGGTGGCGACGTCTTCATCAGCGAACTTTTTTTCGTCACGACGAAGCCGCTCTTCAATCAAGGATTCGGCGGGCCGATCGGGTCGATGCGCGATCCGGAGCTCGAGCTCCGGGTCGAGCCGCGCGCGTACGGCACGTACGCATTCCGGGTCGTCGAACCGGTTCGATTCGTGCTCGGCTTCTGGGGTCAAAAGGCGTCCAACGATCCGAACGCGGCGCTCGCATGGGTGAGAGACCAGTTGATGATGGGCGTACGCACGACGCTCACGCGCATGATCAAGCAAGGCGAGATCACCTTCATGGATCTCGGCACCGCCGGACCCAACGTCGGGCGCGCCATCGTTCAAGAGTGCCCCGATCTCGCGAACATCGGCGTTCAGGTGATGGAGATCGCGAAGCTCGTCCTGAATCTCTCCGAGGAAGACCAGGCGCGAATCGATCAGTTCCAGGATCAAATCGTTCAGGCGAAGATCGACGCGCGTAAAGCGCGCATCGCAGTGTCGCAAGCCGAGTCGCAGGCTCAGGCGAAGCAGTACCAGCTCGACCAGGACTACATGAACCGCGCGCGGTACCTGCAGAACCTCGACATGCAGCGCTATCAACAATACGCGGGCGGCGAGGCGATGATCGGGATGGGGCAAGGGCTCCAGAAAGGCGGCGAGGGGCCGGGGCAAGGGCTCGCCGGCGCGGGCGTCGCGATGGGCCTCGGCATGGGCATGGCGATGACGCCGGGCTATCCGCCTCCCGGATATCCGCCGGGCTACGCGGCGGCGCCGTATCCGCCTCAGGGCTACCCCCCGCCGGGCTACCCGCCAGGTTACGGCCCTCCGCCGGGTTACGGCCCTCCGCCGGGTTACGGCCAACCTCAGCCTGCTCCGGGCTCTCCGGGGTACGGCGCCGCGCCGATGGCCGGATATCCGCAACAGCCCCTCGCGCCACCCGCCGCGGCCGGTCCGCTCGGCGCGCCCCCCGGTGGCGTGCCCGCGAGCCGGCCGCTCGCGTGCGTGCGCTGCGGCGCGGGCAATCCCAACGGCGCGAAGTTCTGCACGGAGTGCGGAACGTCGCTCGCGTGACCGGAGCGACGACGACGATGGCCGCGTCGCGGGGAGGGGAGAGGCGTGTCGACTAGCGACGACTTCGCGGGCGACACGCTCCTCCTCGACGCGGCATCGGCGAAGGCGTGTCCGGCGTGCAAGAGCCGCTTTTCGAGCGATGCGCGGTTCTGTCCGTTCGACGGCGAGCCCCTCGAACGGGCAGGCGCCGAGCCACCGCGCGATCCGCTGGTCGGCACGACCGTCGATGGACGCTATCGAGTGGAGGCCGTGCTCGGCGAGGGCGGCATGGGGATCGTCTATCGCGTTCGCCACACGGTGCTCGAGCGGGCGCTTGCGTTGAAGGTGCTCCGCGCGGATCTGGCGACCGACGGCGATCTCGGGCTTCGGTTCACGCGAGAGGCGAAGGCGGCCGCGTCGATCTCGCATCCAAGCGTCGTTCAGATCACCGACTTCGGCGTCCTACCGTCCGCGCAGCCCTATTTCGTCATGGAGCTCCTGATCGGCGAACCGCTCAGCGCCATCGTCAGGAAAGGCGGCCCGCTTCCGGCGGCGCGCGCCGTCCGCTTGCTGGTGCAGATGGTCGAAGCCCTCGAGGCGGCACATTCCGCAGGCGTGATTCATCGTGATCTAAAACCCGACAACATTCTGGTGTGTGCGTTCCAGGGCGCCGAAACGGTGAAGATCTTGGACTTCGGTCTCGCCAAAGTGGCTGGGCAGAGTCGCCTCACGAAGAAGGGGCTCGTCTTCGGAACGCCGCACTACATGAGCCCCGAACAAGCGGGGGGCGGCGGCGTCGACGAGCGGACCGACATCTACGCGCTCGGCGTCGTGATGTACGAAATGTTCACCGGGCGCGTTCCATTCGAGGCCGACACGTACATGGGCGTGCTCACGAAGCACTTGTACGTTGCGCCCACACCGCCCAGCGTCATCATCGGCGACTTCGAACGCCTCGGCGCGCTCGAGCAAGTGACCTTGCGCTGCCTCGAGAAGAAACCCGAGAAGCGTTACCCCGCCATGTCGGCGCTCCTCGAGGAGCTGCGTCGCGTCGCTTGGTTCAGCGAAGACGGCGCACTTCGCGTACAGCCCATGGAACCGATGGAGCTCCAGAGTGCGCCTCGGCTGGCCGACGAGCTCGAGCTCCCGTCGCAACTCGAGATGAAGCTCGCGATGCGGCGCGCCGGCCTCACGACGTCGCGTGTTCCGTTGGCGCCCGCGATCGCCGGCGCCGGGATCTTCGTCGTGGCGCTTCTCGCGTTCGCGTACCAGCTACGGGGGGTGCCAAACATCGCCACACTCCCCACCGCGTCCGCGACCGAATCCGTCGCACCGGCCCCATCACCTGCGGCGCACGGCGTTCAAGCAGAGCGCGCCGTCGGTGCCGGCGACGTGACGGTCCTCGCGCTTCCGGCGGTCGTGTCCGCTGCTCCTAATGCGGCCGCCCCGACGGTCGGGCCGAGCGATAGCGCCGCGGTGGGGGCGAACGACACGAACGACCCGAACGAGACTGTGGCGCGGGCGGCGCGCTCCCCGCGAACGAAGGCCGTGTCACGACGCGGAGCGACAACCGCTCGCGCGGCGGGACGAACCCCTCCCGTGACCAGGAACTCCTCGACAGAGCTGGGAAAAGTGGTAGGGAGTGAAGTGATCGATCCGTGGTCGCGGTGAGAGTGCGGGAGTGATGCAGCAGCGTTTTTCGAGGGTAGGCGGAAGTTACGCCTGCGTTCTCGAGCCGATCTGATAGGACGTGAAGGCCCGTGGCTAAGCAGCAGCTGCTCCTGGTGGACGCCGATCCCCGCAGCGTGCGCGTTCTCGAGGTGAGCCTCAAGAACGCCGGCTTCAATGTGACCACCGCGCTGGACGGCGCAGACGCACTCGCCAAGCTCGAGTACGCGGCGCCGGACCTGATTCTCACCGACACCCGTCTCCCGGGCATCGACGGGTACGACATGGTGCGCAAGCTGAAGGCGCAGCCGGAACACGCGTCGATCCCGATCGTCTTTCTGACGAGTCAGAAGTCCATCGAGGACAAGATCCGCGGGCTCGAGCTCGGCGTCGAAGATTACCTCACGAAGCCGATCTTCGTCCGTGAGCTCATCACTCGCGTGCACATGCTCCTCGCGCGGCGGACGCAAGAGCGCATCGCCACGGGTCCGGCGTCCCGAACGCGTTTCGCGGGTTCGCTCGAGGACATGAGCGTCGTCGATCTCCTGCAGACGATCGAGGTGAGTCGAAAGAGCGGCGTCGCGCGGATCACCGATGGCGGCAAGCGCGCCGCCAACGTCTTCTTTCGCGACGGCAAGCTCGTCGACGCCGAGCTCGGGAAGCTCCGCGGCGAGGAGGCGGTCTATCGCGCGCTCCTTTGGTCGAGCGGCAATTTCGAGGTCGAGTTCAAGGCCGTCGAGCACCCGGACATCATTCCGACGTCGACGCAGGGCCTTCTGATGGAGGGCATGCGGCGGGTCGACGAGTGGGGCCGCCTCTCGGAGCAGCTGCCGTCACTCGACGTCATCTTCGACGTCGATCACTCGACCCTGGTCGAGCGGCTCACGGAAATCCCCGACGAGCTCAACGCGATTTTGCGGCTCCTCGACGGGCGGCGGACGTTGATGGAGATCATCGACGATTCGCCCTTCGACGATCTGTCGACGTTGTCGGTCGTATCGAAGCTCTACTTCGAGGGGTTGCTCGTCCCGGTGAAGGCCGAGGACGAAGTCGTCCCGAGCGTCGACGCCGAGCTGTTCGGCCACGAGCGGCCCTCCGGCGACCTCGACGTCGTGCCCGCCCCGAGCGGCAAGGACAGCACCCCGCCGCGCCGATCGTCGCGGCCGCCCGCGCCGCCGCTCGGCATGGAAATCTCGCCGACGAAGACGCTTCACGGCTTCGATTCGCCCGCGCCGCGGCCTGCCGAAGATCGCGCCGCGCCGCCGCCGCCGTCGTCGCGCCCGATCGAAGAGCGTCCGGCGTCTCGCCCCGGCGAAGAGCGCGTGGCGCGTCCCGCGTCGCTTCCCATCGACGAACGCCTCGGGGCGTCGCCTGCGCCGCGCCCGACGGAAGAGCGTCCGGCGCCGCCCGCGCCGAAAATGGACGTGACGGTGCAGAGCCCGTCGTACGCGAAGGCCCGCCAAGACTCGAAGAGTGACGCCGGGGGCGGCGCGGCCGCACAGCGCGTGGGTGACGTGCGCGAAGCCCTGGAGACCGAGCCAGGGGCTCGCGCGGCCGCCGTAGGGGCCGAAGCGTCGCACGGGGTGCGTCCGGCGATTCCGACCGCGTCGTCGATGCGCGCGCACGGCGGCAAGCTCATCCCGTTTCCGGCGCACAAGCGCGACGACGACGACGAGCTCGGGGCCGACGAACCGAGCGCAGGCAAAGAACCGCCGCGCGCCGACACGCCGAGCTTGCCGGCGGAGTCGCACGACGATCCCTTGCATCGCGCGTTCTTCAGCGCGGGCGACGAGGGCCTCTATGA
Organism: Polyangiaceae bacterium; assembly: GCA_036271175.1. GTDB lineage: Bacteria > Myxococcota_A > Polyangia > Polyangiales > Polyangiaceae > DASZVB01. The sequence continues at coordinate 9,963 of DATBBD010000564.1, forward strand.
AGGCGGCCCGAGTAGCGCGCCTCCGCCCGTCGCTCACGTCGAGATCGAAGAGGACGACGACGTCGTTCCCCGCGTGTCGCTCACGCCGGAGCAACTCGCGCGCCGCGATCGGATGACGCGCACGGTGGCGCTCGTCGTCGGGTTTCTCGTCGCGTGTTTGCTCGTGGGAGTCAGCGCGGAGCAGCTTCGCAAGCGGGGACAGCAAGGCGCCGCCGAGAGCTCGGCTCAGGCCGCGGCGCCGCGTGAAGAGCCGCAGGTCACTGCGCAACCCGTTGCGCCGGTCGCCACGGCCCCCGTGGCGGCGCCCGAGCCCGCGGCGTCGCCCTCGATCGACCTTCCCTCGATGAGCCCCGAAGGTGTGACGAGCGCGGCTGCGCCCGCCCCCGCCGAAACGGCCGTGCCGGTGCCCGCAGAGCCGGCGCCGACGGCGCGTGAGCCCGAACGCGCCGCGGTGCCCGAACCCGAGCCGCCCGCGGAACGCGCCCCGGCTCCGCGGCCCGTCGCGCCCCGGCGTGCTTCCGCGGAAACGGCGTCGCCTCCGTCGCGGCCGTCGCGGCCGCCGCCGATGGAGCCTGCGCCGCGCCGGCGCGCGCCGGCCACGCCCGAGCCCGCGCCGGTGTCCCCCTCGCGAGTGACGCCTCCGACGGCGTCCTTTCCCATTCAATAGCGGCTCGAGCCGAATCAGGTGCCGGCGGGGCGCTCGGCACGCAAAAATCGCGAGACGATCTCCGAGAACTCGCGGGGGCGCTCCTCGTGCGGCGCGTGTCCTGCGTTCATCAATTCGAAGCCCGCGCCGCGGATCTGTCGCGCGAGCCGTTGCCCTAGGGCGGCGGGGAAGACGCGATCTTCGCGCCCCCACACGACGAGGGTCGGCGCGGAGATGCGCGCGGTCATCGCCAGGACCGGGCGCGTGTCCACCGTCGCGCGGAGCGTCGAGAGCGCGCTGCCGCGCGATTGCGGGCCGTTGAACGCGTCGTAATAGCCGTCCACTTTGCCGCGCGGGAGCTCTCCGCCGTCGGAGACGACGACCTCGCGGAAGTACGCGCGAAAGGTCGCGCGGTTCCAGAGTTGTTTGAACACGAACCCACCGACCACCGGCAAGAGCGCGATCTTCCGTCTCAGATCGAGCGGTGCTTCGAAGCACATCGAATCGACGAGCACGAGTCGCGAGACGAGCTCGGGGTGACGCGCGGCCAGCGCGATCGCGACGCCGCCGCCGAGCCCGTGCCCGAGCACCGCGGCGCGTCCGAGATCGAGCCCCGCGTACAGATCCGCGACGACCTCGGCGAAGGCGTCGACGTCGTAGCGAAAGCGTTGCGCGGACGGTTTCTCGCTTTCACCGAATCCGGGGAAGTCCGGAGCGACGACGCGGAACTCCGTGGACAGATCTTCGACGACGCCGTCCCACGTTCGATGATCGACGAACATGCCGTGCAGCAACACCAGCGCGGGGCCGGTGCCGCACTCGGTGACGCGAAGACGAACGCCGTTGGCCTTGACGTCGCGATGCGTCCGGTCCCCAGGCATGGGCGCGGAGGTTAGCGAAGTCTCGCCCCGATGGTCGATAGTCAGGCTCGTCGATCCGTCAGGTTTCCGGCGTTCACTTCCTGAACGGACGACTCGCCGTCACGGCGTTTCGTGGCCCGGGTGAGGCGAAGTGGTATGGACGGCAAACGAGCTCCATGGACATTCTTTTCGACATGACAAAAAATGTCGTATCTGAAGACCAAACGCGGTTCCATGGAGCTCTCGCGACAAATGCCCTAAATTTTCCTCGGAAAGTGTTTTGGGTGGATCCACTGAGTAGAATATATTCGCGCTCATGGTTCGGCTGGGTGTCTATCCCCAGCGCTCTGGTAAGTGATGAACGGCATCGACGAATCGACCATCGACCGCATCGAGCGTGACCACGCCGCCGGCCTGACCTCCGTCGAAATTCTGGACCTGTTCGCCACCTCCGGGGTGCACCTGACCGAGGCCACCCTCCGAAAGTACGTCCAGCTCGGCCTGCTCCCGCGCAGCGTGCGAGTGGGGCGCAAGGGCAAGCACCAGGGGTCGCAAGGCGTCTACCCGGTCACCGTCTTTCGTCAGATCCTCCGCATCAAGCAGATGATGGCGGACGACTACACCATCGAGCAGATCCGGCGCGACGTGCTCTTCATGCGGAGCGACATCGAACAGCTCGAAGCGACGCTCGACAACATCTTCACCACGCTGAGCCGCGTCGTGAAAGAGCGCCGCTCGGAGCCGAGCGCGCAAGCGGTGGTCCGCGACGTCGAAGGCGCCAAGGCGCTCGGACGCGACCTCGTCGTGCGGCTCGGCTCGATCGAATCACGGCTCTCGGCGCCGTCGGCCTTGAGAAGGGTATCGGCGTCGTGAAAGCCCGAAGGCTTGGCTCGGTACGTGGAGAGAAAGTGACGGAGGTGCCGGCGGGCGAATAGCTCGACCTGCTCTTCGTTTCGAAAATCTGGCGACGTTTTTGCGCCGAGGGATCGAGCCTCTCGGACGCGGCGGGATCGTGTTTGCAGAGAGACACCGGAGGCAGCCCATGGAGTCGATCAAAGTGGAAACGAGCGAAGCGGCGAACGTCGCGACGACCGTAAATGAGGCGGATTTGATGCTGATCGGCGCAACCGCCGTGGCGATCGACTCTGGCCTGTCGGAAGAAGAGCAGATCACCCGGGAGCAGCGTCGATCGCGACGCAAGCGCGCGGTTCGGGCTCGCACGATCAGCGTGAAGCGCATGACGAAGCGCGAGCTCGAGATCGGGCGCTTGCTCTACCCCGAGGACGATTACTGGAAGCCCGCCGCGCGAGAAGAGTGCCTGGACGGGCCCCGCCCGTGCCCATTCGTATCGTGCAAATACCACCTCTTCATCGACGTCTCTCCGCGCACCGGCGCCATCAAGTTGAACTTCCCCGACCTCGAGGTGTGGGACATGGGGGAGTCCTGCTCGCTCGACGTCGCGGATCGCGGCGGAACCACTCTCGAGGACGTAGGGGCCATCATGAACCTGACGCGTGAACGAATCCGGCAAGTGGAAGTCAAGGCGCTCGCAAAGCTCGAAGCCTTGCGCGACATGATGGCGCTTCGCGAGTACGTGGACGAGGGCCCGGTCGGCAAGCGGCGACTGCCGCAGCTCACGAAGGCCGATCTCGCGACCGTGGACAAGGCTCCGGTGGAAGACGACGACTCGGACATCGAAGACGACGACGACGTGGAAGACGACGTCGAAATCGAGCTCTGCGAGGCCTGATCGTCGCGCCGCGCCCCGACACATCGCTCGGGGCGCATGGCTCAGCCAGAGGGATGGGTGCCCGGTTCGCGGCCCTGCGCGCCGCGGTGGGGACGCGGAGCGCTGGTCGAGCAGGGCGAGTGCGCTAGCTAGTCACGTCGGTCGGATCTGCGCGAGCGTGCGGAGAAAATTCGCGCCGAGGATTTTCTGGATCGTGCTCGGCGACATGCGGCGGTCGAGCAAGATCTGAACGAGGCGCGGCAGCTCGAGGCACGTCGCGAGATCGCGCGGCGTCGGTATCGCGCCATCGAAGTCGCTCCCGAGCGAGGCGTAGTCGTCGCCGACGACGCGCACGATGTGCTCGAGGTGATCGGCGATGAGCGAGGCCTTGCCGCGGAAGAAGGAGCCACCGAGGAACCCCGTGTGGAACATCACGCCGACGGTGCCGCCGGTGTCGGCGATCGCGCGGAGCTGTTCGTCGTCGAGGTTACGCCAGTGACGATGAACTCCGGAGACGCCGGTGTGCGTGACCACGAGCGGCAGTGACCGGTCGTGCGCGTCGACGGCGTCGAAGAACCCCCGACGCGAAATGTGCGCGAGATCGACCAGGATCCGCTGCTCGTCGAGGCGGCGGACCAGATCCTGACCCCGCCCGGTCAGGCCGCCATCGCGGAGCTTCATCGGCGAGCTCGTCGAACCGAGGCTCGACGACGACAGGTGAACCAAGGTGACCCGCGTGACGGCTCGTCCGGGGATCCGTGCCCAGTCGTCGAGATCGTGATCGAGCGCGTTGCCGCCCTGGACCGCGATGAACGCCGCTTGCTTGCCGGATCCTTTGGCCGCGGCGTATTCGGCCGCGGAGCGCACCACGGCGAACCGGCTCGGCACCCGCGCGAACTCGGCCGTCAGCGCGTCGAGGTTCCGGAAGAACACCCGGGAACGGCCGTTCGCCGTGCGGAGCGGGTTCGTCGTGAGCACCCACACCGCGCCGGTGAGCGCGGCCTCGAGCATGCGCGGGAAATCGGTCTGGCTCAGGAACCGCGCGCCGAACGGTCCGCGGCCGTGGCGGCGGCAAAGGTCGTAGCCGAGGAGGCGCGTCCAGATGAACGAATCGACGTGGAGATCCACGACGTCGCTCGCGAGGTAGAGCTCGACGGCCTCTCGCGAAATTCCGAGCGCAGCGGCCCATGCCGCCGCGTCAGCCCGGTGATCGACGAACTCGAGCGCCCGCTCAGGTCGAACGCGAACGAGTTCGTCGCCGGTCGATCGAATCTCAGAGACCCTTCGGTACTCGGTCGAGATTTACCTCGCCGAGCGCGTAACGAATGAGTGCACTCCGGTTCGCCTTCGTCAGGCCCCGCGCCTTCAGCGACTCGACCATCGTGTCGAGTCGAGCCAGGTCGTCGGTGTACATGGAGATGCAGATCACCTTGTAGTGGATCGGCTTTTCGTCGCGCTTCTCGCGCCCGCCGGCTACGACGGTGCCTTTAGGCGCAAAGAACGCTGCCGGCCTTTCGTCTTCGGCGTCGAGCACTCTCGCGGTCGCTTCCCTCAGTTCCCGTTCGCTCACGTCGTCCTCCTGCTGAACCGTGGCGCCGCTGGCGCCGATCGTCGTTGGCATCGCTCTCCGACCGGGGCCGTGCCTCAGCCAGGTTCACATCGAATGTCATGGGGCCGGCGACCGGGCCAAGTTCCGGTATTTCCGGCGAGTCGAGTTCGGGCGTCACACGTACGCCGCCAGCCACTTGGCGATGGCCGAGTCGTAAGCAGACGTGTGCGCGAACACCTTCGCCGCAAGCCGGCGGCGCGTCCGATCGCGCACTGACCCCGACTCGCGGATCTCCTCGAGCACGAGCGCGTAGTCGGCGGCATCGCAGACCACGGTGACTCGGTCGTGATTCTTCGCGGCCGAACGCAGCATGCTGGGGCCTCCGATGTCGATGTTTTCGATGAGCTCTTCGAACGTCGAGTTCGGTTTCTCCAGCGTTTTTTCGAATGGGTAGAGGTTCACCGCGACGAGGTCGATGAATTCCGCGCCGAGCCGTTCGAGGTCGGCGTCGTCGCGGCCGGCTCGCGCGAGCAAGCCGCCGTGCACGCGCGGATGCAGCGTCTTGACGCGGCCGTCCATGACCTCGGGGGAGCCCGTGTAGCCTTCGACGGTGCCGACGGCGACGCCGGCGTCGAGCAGCGATCGATAAGTGCCGCCCGTCGAAATGAGCTTCACCCCGAGCGAGTCGAGCCCCTGCGCGAACTCGACGAGTCCCTTCTTGTCCGAGACGGAGAGCAGCGCCGTGCGAACGGTCATCGGATCTCATCCGGTTATCGCCCCGTCGGCGCGACGTCAATCGGATCGCATCCCGTTCCCGTGGCGGGCGCCCTTGCCGTCTCACCGCCGCCTTTCCGTCTTGGAGGGCGCCCCTAAATCTGAAAGCGTGCGGTCTTTCGAGGGCTCGAGGGGTCGGGTACGATGCCGGCCGTGATCGCCCGCCTGCTCGTCACCGCGGGAGCTCTCGTGCCCCTCGTCGCGGGATGTGTCTCGTCGCCCGATGAAAATGGAGCTGTCGTGGCACCCGCTCCCGGGATCGTACAGCCGGAGGCCGGCGTGAGTGGACCCATCACCGTCAGCGCGGCCGCGGCGTGCACCGCCCTCACGACGGCGCTCGCCGCCGCGAAGAAGCGCCTCGGTTGCGCCGCTGCGGCCGTTTCCGTGCCCGACTGTTCGGCGGATGCGGGTTATCTGGCCATCGCGGGCTCGATGCCCTGCGACGAGTACGACCAAGGTTCGGTGAACGCCTGCGTCGCGGCGTACGGCGCGTTCGCGGCCTGCGCGGATTTCGATACGTCGCCTTGCGTGATCACGGCGGTTCCGTCGTCGTGTCACGCGCCCGCGGTCACGGCGGATGCCGGGCATCCCGACGCGGCCGAGCACGACAGCGGCCCGGCGATGCCGACGGATGCCTCGACCGACGTGTCGACCGACGCGCCGGTGCATGACGGGAGCGTGCCGCAAATCATCGACGCGGCGAGCTCGGACGCCGGAAGCGCCGATGCGAGCGCGACCGACGCCCAACCGAGCGACGCTTCGCCGGGTTGAGCGGGGCCGCGTTCAGCCCTTGGCAGCGAGCAACGACCGCGATTCCCAGAACGCTCGCAGATCGTCGGCGAGCGGAGAGACCAGATCGAGGTCTTCGCCGGTCATCGCGTGGGGAAGCCGATAGCGGTGCGCGTGCAGTGCTTGCCGTGGCAATTCGAGGCTCGCGATGTCCTCGGCGGTGAGCTCGCGATCGGCCGCCCGCGCGAGGATCCGTTCGTCCGGGCCGTACAATTTGTCGCCTACGACGGGGCACCCGATCGCCGCGAGGTGGACGCGGATCTGATGCTGGCGTCCCGTGAGGAGCTCACACGAGACGAGCGCGTATTTCCCTGCCGTCTCGAGGACACTGACGACCGTGCGCGATTCGAGCCCGCCGCGCTCGACGACGCGCATCTTCACGCGCAACGGGTTTTCCGGATCGCGAATGAGCGGGAGATCGATGAGTCCCGGCTCGGGGGTGCCCCAGGTGATGGCCAGGTACGTTTTCTGGATCGCCTTGGGCAGGTTCGGCCCGCGAGCACCCTTGGCCTCCGCGATCGAGCGAGCCTCGATGAGCCCTTTGAAGGCACGGTCGGCTTTGGCCGAACGCCCCATCAAGAGGATGCCGCTCGTCTCCCGGTCGATCCGGTGGATCAGGGAGAAAAATTGGTCAGGGAAGCGTGCCTCGAGCAGCTTGATGACCGTGGCGCTGTGATGGCGCGCGGTCGGGTGCACCGCGAGAAACGGCGGCTTGTCGACCACCATGAGGTGCTCGTCCTCGTAAAGGATGGGGATCGGAACCGGGGCGTCGGCCTCATCCGGCGGCTTTCGCCAGACCGCGACGTGATCGTCCCAGTGAACCCGGTCGCTCGGTCTGAGCTTGCGCCCCTCGAGGGTGTACACGCCCCGCTCGACGATCAGTT
>DATBBD010000565.1:0-3354 GCA_036271175.1 Polyangiaceae bacterium
CGCCGCCGGTTCCGCCGGTTCCACCGGTATGTGTCCCGCCGGTTCCGCCCGTATGCGTCCCGCCGGTTCCGCCCGTATGCGTCCCGCCGGTTCCGCCCGGATGCGTTCCGCCGGTTCCGCCCGTATGCGTCCCGCCGCTACCGCTGCTGCCGCCCGAATGGCTGCCGCCCGTCGAGCCGCCGCCGGTACTCGTCGAGCCGCCGGATCCGCCGTCATTTCCCGACGGTGAGCTATCGCTACTGCATGCACCGACGGCGAGCGCGACGCTCGCCGCGACAGCGATCCGCGACGCCGTCGTCGCCCAGGTTTTCTTCTCGAACATTTCCATCACAGTCCTCCTCATCCCTTTTTTTCCCATGAACGACGCGCCAGTTCCCCGTAACCAGCGCTCCGTTCGATCCGTAGCGAGAGATCCTCAGCAATGTGCGTGCCGTGGGTGCCTGGCACACCTTGGCGCACGCTTCCGCCCGTTCGATCACGCCGCGCGCGCCCGATCGGGGTCGCGATGGGTTGCTCCGCGCATGTTAGAACGCCGCGCATGCCGTCTGTCGGCGTCGCCTCGCGCTGCTCGTCGCACGTCGTCGCCTCGTTCGGCCTCGCGACGGTGCTGTTTTACGCCGCGTTCGACGCTTCGGCCGAACCGACGTCACTCGTCCGTCTCTCGTTCGCTCGCGGGAGCGGCGCCGAAACGTGTCTCGGCGAACCTCAGATCGAAGAGCAAGTCGTCCACCGGCTCGGGCGCGATCCGTTCTCCGCTCGTGCCGACGTGAGCATAGAAGGGAATGTCGTGCGCGCCGAGGGGACGTGGCATGCGGTGCTCGACGTTCGGGATCGACACGGCCACGCCCTCGGACATCGGGAGCTCGAGGCGCACGACGCCGATTGCGGGCCGCTCGGCGACGCGCTGGTCCTTGCCGTCGCGCTCGCGATCGATCCCGAAGCCGGCACGACGTCGCTGTTTCCGAATAACGCCGACGCTGCCCCAGCTGCCGTGCCCGCGGCGGCCGCACCGATCGCGCCGGCGCCACCGTTCGCGCCGGTTGTCGCGACGACGGCGCCTCCGGTCATCGCCGCGCCGGTCACGTCGGCACCCTCTTTGGACGCCACGACGACGCCGGTTGCTCCGTCGTGCCCCGAGTGCGGACCCCGCGAAGTGCATGGAGACGTCGTTGTCGCCGCGGAGGGCGGAGTGGCGTTCGGCTTTCTTCCAAAGGCCGCGCCCGTAGCGAACGTGTCGGCGCTCGCCGGTCGCGGTGCATTCCACGGCGCCCTCTCGATGTCGTTTCTCCCCGAACAAGCGGCGGGCTCGATCGCACTCGGTCTCACCTTCGTCGGCCTCGGCGGTTGCTACGACGTCTTCGCGGTTCGAGCGGTTTCTGCGAGTGCTTGCGCGGACGTCCAAGCCGGCGCGATTCACGCCGTCGTTCGCGATCTGACGCCGCTGCATCCTGGCGACCAGCTCTGGCTCGCCGCGGCGCTCGGGCCACGGTTCGCCTGGACGTTCCTGCCGCCGCTTCGACTCGAGGTGGCCATTTCCGCTGTAGTTCCGCTGGTGCGCAAATCCTTCGGCATCGCGGGGGACCCCTCGCCCCTGTTCCACGAAGCGGCCGTCGGCGCGGTGAGCTACGCCGGTCTCGGCGTCGATATTTTCTGAATTTTCGAAGGATGGCGCTCGGTCCACGCATTCAACACCTCGTGGCGAGCGTCTTTTCCGCCTCGGCAACGACCGAGCAGGCGCCCGCCCTCGACGTCGCGGGGGTTCACGAGCGCCACGCCGAGTTCGTTTGGCGCTCGCTCCAGCGCCTCGGCGTGAGAACCGCCGATCTCGAGGACGCCCTCCAGGAAGTATTCATCGTCGTGCATCGCAAGCTCTCCACGTTCGATGGCTCCGCTCGAATGACGACGTGGCTCTTCGGGATTTCCCTTCGCGTCGCCGCCGCGCACCGGCGCCGCGCACACGTTCGCCGAGAGACGCCAACCGCCGAGCTCGACGACGAACCGGACGAGAATCCGGGAACGAGCCCGGAGGCGTCCGCGCTGGCGGCGGAGTCACGTCGACAACTCACCGAGGTGCTCGACACGCTCAGCGCGGAGAAACGCTCTGCGTTCGTGATGTTCGAGATCGAAGGGCTCACGGCGACCGAGATCGCGAAGATGCTCGGGATCCCCGTGGGAACGGTTTACTCGCGACTCGCGTCCGCGCGGAGCGAATTCACCGAAGCCGTGGCGCGTCTCGCGCGCCGGCGGAAGGCGGGAGGCTGGACATGACCGAATTCGGCAGATGGCTCGACGAGGGCGACGCGCCGCCCGAGGTGGTCGAATTGTTGCGCGGCGCTCGCGGATCGGTCGGCCTGCCCGATGCCGTGCGACAGCGTTCGCGCACACGGGTTGCTGGGTTGGTTGCCTTGCCCGCCGCGGCCGGCGCGATGACGTGGATGGGACACGCGGCGCTCGGCGCCGTGCTCGGCGCGACGGTCACCGCGGCGATCACCGTGCCGCAAGTCGTCGCCACGTATCGCGAAGCGCGCACGTCGGCTGCGGTCGCTGCGGCGTCGCGAGCTCCGGCGAAGCACGTTGCCCGCAATGCGCCTGCCTTTGTTCCGACCACTCCACCGGTCGCATCCGATTCTCCGATGTTCGAGCCGCCGCCGGTCGCCGACGAGGCGCGTCTAACGCCGAAAGCCGAGCTCCCGTCGTCGGATCTCGCGCGAGAAGCGGCGCTCCTCGAGCGCGCCCAGCGGCTCGTCGCGAAGAACCCGACCGCCGCGCTCCGCGAGCTTCGCGTCCACGGCGCGGAATTTCCGCACGGCGCTCTGGAGCTCGAGCGCGACTTTCTCACCGTCGACGCGCTGGTCAGACTCGGTCGAAGGACGGAGGCCGAGTCGCTTGCGGATACGATCCGAACGCGTGCGCCTGGAAGCCTCTACGGTCGCCGGCTCGAGCATCTCCTGTCGGAAGACACGAAGGCGCGACCGTGAGTCGATTTTTCGAAGGAACGACGCGTGTCGCGCATTCACCTCGCATGGCACAAAGAATCCGAATGAGTTGGGGTAGGACTGGGGTCGCATTCGGCGCGCTGCTCGTCGCGTGCTCGTCGCGCGTCGACGTTGCGAGTCACGGGGAAGACGTCTCGAACGACGGCGGAGGCGCCGTCGGCACCGGGGGATCCGGCGCTGCGGGCGCGACAGGCACCGGGGGAGCGGGCGCCGGAGGATCGACGAGCGGCGACGGAACGGGCGCGACGGGCACCGGCGCATTTGGCGGCGGGGGATCGACGGGCGGCGACGGAACCGGGGCCGCGGGCTCGACGGGCACCGGCGGGTCGACGGACGTTGGCGGCTCGACGGGCACCGG
>DATBBD010000566.1:0-2517 GCA_036271175.1 Polyangiaceae bacterium
GTTCGCGCGGTCGGCGAGCTGATGGAGAACCAGTACCGCATCGGTTTGGTTCGTATGGAGCGCGCGATCAAAGAGCGCATGTCGATGTCGCAAGAGATCGACACGCTCATGCCGCACGACCTCATCAACGCGAAGCCGGTCTCGGCCGTGGTGAAGGAGTACTTCGGCAGCTCGCAGCTCTCGCAGTTCATGGACCAGACCAATCCGCTCAGCGAAGTGACGCACAAGCGCCGCTTGAGCGCGCTCGGACCTGGCGGTCTCACGCGCGAGCGAGCGGGCTTCGAAGTCCGCGACGTTCACCCGACCCACTACGGTCGTATCTGCCCGATCGAGACGCCTGAAGGTCCGAACATCGGCCTCATCGCATCGCTCTCGACCTACGCGCGCGTCAACGAGTTCGGCTTCGTCGAGACGCCGTATCGCCGTCTCGCCGAAGGTGGCCGCGTGACGGACGACGTCGCGTGGTTCAGCGCGCTCGAAGAAGAGGGCAAGTACATCGGCATGGCGACCGCGTCGATCGACGAGAAGGGCAAGTTCCGCGACTCGCTGGTCTCGGCGAGGTTGAACGGCGACTTCCACATGGTCACGCCCGACATGGTCCAGCTGATGGACGTCGCGCCGAATCAGATGGTGTCCGTCGCCGCCGCGCTCGTTCCGTTCCTCGAGCACGACGACGCGAACCGCGCGCTCATGGGCGCGAACATGCAACGTCAGGCCGTGCCGCTCATCGGAACGCACGCGCCGTACGTCGGAACCGGCATGGAAGGGAAGCTCGCCCGCGACAGCGGCGTGTGCATCCTCGCCAAGCGTGACGGAACCATCGAGAGCGTCGACGCGACGCGCATCGTTCTCCGTCCGGACGGGGACAAGCCCGATCTCCCCGACATCTACCCGCTGCTCAAGTTCCAGCGGTCGAACCAGTCGACTTGCTACAACCAGAAGCCGATCGTTCGCGCTGGTGAGCACGTTCACGCTGGCGACGTATTGGCGGACGGCCCGTCGACCGACATGGGCGAGCTCGCGCTCGGACAGAACGTGCTCGTCGCGTTCATGCCGTGGCAGGGCTACAACTTCGAGGACTCGATCCTCGTGAGCGAGCGCATCGCGAAGGATGACGTCTTCACCTCGATCCACATCGAGGAGTTCGAGTGCTTCGCGCGCGACACGAAGCTCGGCAAAGAAGAAGTCACCCGCGACATCCCGAACGTCGGCGAAGAGGCCCTCAAGGATCTCGACGAGAGCGGCATCGTCCGCATCGGCGCCGAGGTCAAACCGGGCGACATCCTCGTCGGCAAGATCACGCCGAAGGGCGAGACGCAGCTTTCACCCGAAGAGAAATTGCTCCGAGCAATCTTCGGCGAAAAAGCGGGCGACGTCCGTGACAGCTCGCTCCGCGTCCCCCCGGGCGTGAGCGGCATCGTCATCAACGCTCGCGTCTTCTCGCGCCGCAACACGGAGAAGGACGAGCGCGCGAAGGACATCGAAGATCACGAGCGCATGCGGCTCGAGAAGATTCGCGACGAGGAGATCTCGATCCTCCGCGACAGCTTCTTCCGCAGCGTGAAGAAGTCGCTGATCAAGCGCGAGACGACGGGCAAGCTCGTCGACGACAAGGGCAAAGTGCTCTTGGCGAAGGGCGTGCAAATCACCGACGAGCTCCTCGACGAAGTCCCGCGCAAGTACTGGGCGGAGCTCCCCGTCGAAGGCGGCGACGAAGTCGCTCAGAAGCTCACCGAGCTCGAAGAGGTCGTTCGCGTCCGCGAAGAGCACTTCCGCGACAAGATCGATCGCCTCTCGAAGGGTGACGAGCTGCAGCCTGGCGTCATCAAGATGGTGAAGGTCTACATCGCCATCAAGCGCAAGCTGCAGGTCGGCGACAAGATGGCCGGCCGTCACGGAAACAAGGGCGTCATCTCCCGCATCCTCGCGGAAGAGGACATGCCCTATCTCCAGGACGGAACGCCCGTCGACATCGTGCTGAACCCGCTCGGCGTCCCGAGCCGCATGAACGTCGGACAAATCCTCGAGACGCACCTCGGCTGGGGCGCTCGCGTCCTCGGCTGGCAGCTCCGGTACATGCTCGAGGCCAAGTTCGGCGTCGATCAGCTCCGGGCGCACATCGTCAAAATCTACGAAGGCGATCCCGAGATCGACAAGTGGACCAAGCGCATGAACGACGAAGAAGTTCGTCACGTGGCGGCCAAGCTTCGGCGCGGCATCCACTACGCGAGCCCCGTGTTCGACGGCGCGATGGAGCAGCAGATCAAGAACACCCTCGCCCTCGCCGGCTTGCCGACGAGCGGTCAGGCGGTGCTCTTCGACGGCCGCACCGGCGAAGCCTTCGACCAGGAGGTGACCGTGGGCGTGATGTACATGCTCAAGCTCCACCACCTCGTCGACGACAAGATCCACGCGCGCTCGATCGGCCCGTACTCGCTCGTCACCCAGCAACCGCTGGGCGGCAAGGCGCAGTTCGGCGGTCAGCGCCTCGGTGAAATGGAAGTGTGGGCGATGGAG
>DATBBD010000567.1:0-14812 GCA_036271175.1 Polyangiaceae bacterium
CCGCTTCGACGACGCAGTGATCCATTGCGTCCTTGCCCCCTGGCAGTTCACGCGGAGAGACGGAGCCGAAGTCGCGTGTGCGACTGTAGCTGGTCTGCCGACGCCTCTTCGTGTGCCGCGTGAACACGAATTCGTGGGGACCGTTGATGAACCATTCGGAACGCCAGTGGGCGGGGCCAAGCGGTTCGAAGCTGTGCTCCCCGCTTGCGCCCAGCACGAGCTTTCGAGTCCCGATTCTTGTTAGCTGCGCGACGGTCCCTCGTTGGAGAAAAGGGATTTCGCCAGACGACGAGAAGGTTGCGTCCGGGAGGTCGTCCAAGAATGCGCGCAGCCTGTATTGCCAGCCGAACGCACTGAACTCGATCTCGTCGTAGTCTCGGAACGTACCGGCGCGAATTGCGTCGCTGCGTTCCCGCCGGACCCGAAATTCGTTCTTGTCGGCGAGTGAGCCTTCCGCGAATAGATGCATCGTCAGCTTTTCGTTCCGTTCGATGGTGAGTTTGCGCGTACCTCCGATGAACGGCGGCGCCGGCAACTCCGCGTGCTCGAGTACGACCGGTGCTGCCCCCGGCTCCCATTCGAGCTCTCGCTCCAGCCTACTTTTTGAAGTTGACGCCACAGCCCGTCCTTCCGCCTTGATCGAGGTCGTGCCGTTCCCGTTCGCGACATCGTCACGACCCAAGCATTCGGTCAACGTGGCGCGCAACAACCGGACGAGACTCGCCGCGCGCCCATATCGGTTACAAGGAACGGCGGCTCCCCTTGCTCCGGGGGCAATGCGGGGGCAACACACCCAACATCGACCAGAAATATCCGGCATTTTTCAATGGTCGGCCGAGGGCCGATTCAGCATCGAAAAAGGGCATCTTCAGCATTTTTCCTGGCGCCCCCGGCAAGAGTCGAACTTGCGACCTTGGCTTTAGGAAAGCCCTGCTCTAGCCAACTGAGCTACGGGGGCGATGGTCGGCGCGGCTGATTTCGAGGGCCGTTCTTCGCGAGGCGCGGCGGAGCATGCCGCGATGGCATCGCGCCGTCGAGGGGGTTCGAAGAGCGAAACCATTGGGCGATTTCTGCCATATCTTCGGGAGCATGAAGCTCTGTCGCTCGCTCGGTTTGGTCGCGTTGTTTTCTGCGGCGTGCGGGGGCGGTGGAGCACCTCCGGCTACGCCGGCGCCGGTTCCGGAGAGTGCGGTGACGGTGCCGGCGGCTCCGGCGGCGAGCGCGGCGCCGTCTGGGAAGACGGCGACGGACTACGCGGCGATCATCGATGCGCAGGATCGCGATCCGGAGGATAGGAAGCTGGATGCGGGGCGGCACCCGGCGGAGATGCTGGCGTTTTATGGCATCGCTCCGGGCATGAAGGTCGCGGAGCTGGGCGCCGGCGGGGGCTACACGACGGAGTTGCTCGCGCGCGCGGTGGGGCCGACGGGCGTGGTGTACGCGCAGAACGCGAAGGTGATCCTCGAGCGCTATGCCGAGAAGCCGTGGAGCGAGCGGCTTGCGAAGCCGGTGATGAAGAACGTCGTCCGGCTGAACCGCGAATTCGACGATCCGTTTCCGCCCGACGTGCACGATCTCGATGTCGTGCTCATCGTGCTCTTCTATCACGACACGGTGTGGCTCAACGTCGGTCGCGAGAAGATGAACCGCGCGGTGTTAGCGGCGCTCCGTCCGGGAGGCATCTACGGCATCGTCGACCACAGCGCGCGCGAAGGCTCGGGCATTTCCGACGTGCAGACGTTCCATCGCATCGAAGAGAAGAACGTGAAGGACGAAGTGACGGCAGCAGGGTTCACGTTCGTCGGCGAGGCGGACTTCTTGCGCAACCCGGGCGACACTCGCGACTGGAACGACTCGCCTCGAGTTGCGGGAGATCGCCGCGGAACGAGCGATCGATTCGTGCTGAAGTTCCAGAAGCCTTGACGTCTCAACGGACCGTATTGCCAGGGCTTCGAACCGGTTGATCGAGAAGCTTGCCGGTCTTTTCCGTCGATCGTGATGCTTTCTTGATTTCGCGGTCCAGAACCTTGACGACCAGGTGATCCAGGCCGGCCTAACTAAGGAGGCATGCGAATCGCGACGCGCTCCTTCCAGACCGAAGTTCGACGCGCCGATCGCGCCGCGAACGGCGGCCGCCCCTACCGGAGCGACGAGCTCGATATCGCGTCGTTGATGATCGTCGCGGGAATCGCTCTGGTGATCGGGGCGCTCGTTCGCGGGGGAAGCTGGGGCGTCAGCCCGACTCTCGGCGTCGTTCTCGCCGCGCTCGGCGCACGGATGGTCGTGACGGTCTTCGTTCTGCGACGAACCCACCGCGTGAGCGAGCGAACTTCCACACATTTGCCGCATCGCTCGTGATTTCTACGCAGCGCATCTCCCTGCCATTTCGTCGGGAGCTATGATCAGCTTCGACGAGCCAGGACCGGGCTCGCGATGAATCCCCTATGACCGAGTCGAGTCTGCGTCCGGATCCCGATGCGCTCTTGCTGCGCGCCCACCGGGAAGAAGACCGCCAGCGCCGCGCGAAGCTTCGTGTCTATCTCGGCTACGCGCCGGGAGTCGGCAAAACGTTCGCGATGCTGTCGGCGGCTCGAGACAGCCGTTCGTCGGGGCTCGTCGTCGGACTCGCCGAAACCCACGGCCGTTACGACACCGCGGCGCTCGTCCTCGGGCTCGAGATGATGCCGCGGCGGCACGTCGAATACCGGGGACGCAAGCTCGAGGAGTTCGACCTCGACGCGACGCTCGCTCGAAAGCCGAAGATCGTGCTGCTCGACGAGCTCGCGCACACCAACGCGCCGGGCTCTCGTCACAACAAGCGCTGGCAAGACGTGCTCGAGCTCCTCGACGCGGGCATCGACGTCTACACGACGCTCAACATCCAGCACATCGAGAGCCTGAACGACGTGGTCGCGCAGATCACCGGCGTTCGCGTGCGTGAGACCGTGCCCGATTCGATCCTCGCGCGCGCCGACGAGATCGAGCTCATCGACGTTCCGCCCGAGGAGCTGCTGAACCGTCTGCGCGAGGGCAAGGTGTACCTCTCCGAGCAGGCGGCGCGAGCGGTCGATCATTTTTTCAAGCGCGGGAACCTGCTCGCCCTGCGCGAGCTCGCGCTGCGCCGCGTCGCCGATCGCGTCGACCTCGACGTCCTGGCGCATCGGCAAGAGAACTCGATCTCGGCGACGTGGCCCACTCAAGAACGCATCGTCGTGTGCGTGGGGCCCGCGCCCGCGTCTCAGCGCCTGGTTCGCGCGGCGGCGCGCATGTCCGCCGGGTTGCGCGCCCCTTGGGTTGCCGCGTACGTCGAGCCTACGACGACGGCGCCGATGACCGCTGCGGCTCAAGAGCGCCTCGAATCCCACCTGAAGCTCGCGGAGTCGCTCGGCGCGGACATTGCCCGTCTATCGGGCACCCGCGTGAGCACGGCGCTCATCGACTATTGCCGTCGTCACAACGTCACGCGAATCGTCATCGGCAAGCCGACGCATTGGCGGATCCGCGACGTTTTGCGTGGTTCCGTGCTCGACGAGGTCGTGCGCGGAAGCGGCGAAATCGACATTCACGTCATTTCGGGGGACCCGTCTCCACTTCCGCCGGTCGACGACACGCCCGAGCGACAAGCGTCGCCGATCGATTGGAAGGGATCCGCGTGGGCGACAGGGCTCGTCGTCGCGGCGACGACGGTTTCGGCGTTCGGTAGGACCCCCCTCGCGCTTCCCGACATCGTGATGATCTACCTGCTCGTCATCATGATCGTCGCGGTGCGCTTCAGTCGCGCCGCGTCGGTGCTCGCGGCCGTGCTCTCCGTCGCGTTCTACGATTTTTTCTTCATTCCGCCCTTCTTCACGTTCTCGGTGTCCGACGTTCGGCACACGCTGACGTTTTCGATGATGTTCGGCGTGGGCCTCGTCATCAGCGGCCTCACCCTTCGCATCCGGCGGCAAGAGCACGACGCGCGCTCTCGCGAGGTGCAGACCGCCGCGCTCTACGCGCTGTCTCGCGAGATCAGCGCCGCACCCGACGAGGCGGCGGTCGCGACCGCGATTGCGCAGCACGCCGCGGAAGTGTTCGAAGCGGGAGCCGCGGTCGTTTCGGTGAACGACTCGGGTGTCCCCGCGATCGCGGCCCAATTCGGCGAAGTGCCGTTCGGCGCGGAAGAGCAAGGCGTCGCGCGCTGGGTCTTCGAGCACGAGCGTCCGGCGGGTCTCGGCACCGACACGCTCCCCGGCGCGCGCGTCATGTGCCTTCCGCTCCGAGGCCGCTCGCGTGCCATCGCGGTGCTCGCGTTGGCGATCCGGCCGCAATCCGGCGCCTTCGCGCTCGACCGCCATTTTCGCGACGCGTACCTCCGTCAAGGCGCGATGGCGCTCGAACGGTCGAGGCTCGCCGAAGACGCGAAAACGTCGGCCCTTCGCGCTCGAACCGAAGAAATGCGGAGCTCGCTGTTGAGCGCCGTCTCGCACGATCTCCGGACGCCGCTCGCCGCGATCACCGGCGCCGGAACGATGCTTCGCGACGACGCCGCTCGCCTCGGCCCCGCCGACCGCGCCGACCTGGTCGATACGATCTGCGAAGAAGCCGAGCGACTCGAACGGCTCGTCGGAAATCTGCTCGACATGACGCGTCTCGAGTCGGGAAGCCTGAGAGTGAAGAGGGAGTGGGTGCCCGTGGAAGAGCTCGTCATTTCGGCGCTGACGCGGCTCGGTCATCGGCTCGAAGGGCGAGACATCACGACCGATTTTCCGCGCGACGTGCCGCTCATTTCGGTCGACCCGGTCTTGGTCGAACAAGTCTTCGTGAACCTGTTCGAGAACGCCGCGAAGTACACTCCGCCGGGGAGCCCCTTGGAGATTCACGCGCGTAACGAAGACGACGGTGTCGAAATCGAGATCGCCGACCGCGGTCCGGGTTTGCCGCAGGGTCTCGAGGGCCGGCTCTTCGAGAAATTTTTTCGCGGCCCCAACGCCAAGGTCGGTGGTGTCGGACTCGGTCTTTCGATCTGCCGCGGGATCGTCGAAGCGCACGGCGGGACGCTGGTCGCCGAGAATCGACCTGGGGGTGGCGCCGTGTTCCGCGTTACCCTTCCGAAGATGGAGGGGGCTCCCGTCGTTCTCGCCGAACCCGATGCAGTGGAGCCGGAGGCGCACGCGTGACCGGCGACGATCGTCTCGTACTGGTCGTCGAGGACGAACCGCAGATGCTCCGGTTTCTTCGGGCGTCGCTCACGTCGCACGGCTTCCGTCTGCTCGAGACGCGAAGCGCCGCGGAGGCCACCGCGGCGGCGACCTCGTACACGCCCGAGGTCGTCTTGCTCGACCTGGGTCTTCCCGACATGGACGGAATCGAGCTCACGCGTCGCCTGCGTGAGTGGAGCCGCGTCCCCATCATCGTCATCTCCGCGCGCGGACGCGAAGAGGACAAGGTCGAAGCGCTCGACGCCGGAGCCGACGATTATCTGACGAAGCCGTTCGGCGTGAACGAGCTCCTCGCGCGCATCCGCGTTGCACTCCGCCATGCCGAACAATCCGGCGGAGGCCCGCAATCGCCGATCCTCGAGTTCGGCGGGCTCCGCCTCGATCTCGAGAAGCGTCACGTCGCGCTCGACGGCGTCGAGCTCCATCTAACGCCGATCGAATACCGCTTGCTCGTGCTCCTGGCGCAAAACGCCGGCAAGGTCCTCACTCATCGGCAAATTCTGAAAGAAGTGTGGGGGCCCGCGTACATGGGGCAAACGCATTACGTACGCGTGCGCATGGCGGAGCTGCGAAAGAAGATCGAAGCGGATCCGGCGCGACCAAAGTTGCTCGTCACGGAGCCGGGCGTCGGCTACCGGTTGCGCGCCGAGCCGTCGTGACGGCGCTCGCGACCTTTACGTCTTCTTGATGCATTCGCGACAAAGCCAAATCGTTTGACAAGACTTGATCGGTGAGGCGCAGAGGCACAAACTGCCTCTCACGCCGAGTGACCGATGTGTCGGTCAACGGGGGACCCACCCGCTAGTCTGCGGTTCCTCGGGGCTAACTGCCGTCCGGAGCATGCGCTCGAGGCGGCAGC
Organism: Polyangiaceae bacterium; assembly: GCA_036271175.1. Classification (GTDB taxonomy): domain Bacteria; phylum Myxococcota_A; class Polyangia; order Polyangiales; family Polyangiaceae; genus DASZVB01. The sequence goes on from DATBBD010000567.1 coordinate 6,058, forward strand.
GGGCAACCTCTCCACGCCCGAGCCCGTCAGCTAACCCCGTAGGCGTCAGGAGAGGACGAGCGTTCGCCAACCGGACGAAACCGCAGTCCTCGGTGCCGTCGAAGGTTTGGCCATGTCAATTACAGCGCGAGTCAGACGCGTGGTGTTTGGCGCTCCGAAGGACGTCAAAGATCCGCACGCATTTCATAAGCTTTCCCTCGTTGCCCTGCTCGCTTGGGTCGGTCTCGGGGCGGACGGGCTGTCGTCGAGCGCCTACGGCCCCGACGAAGCGTTTCGTGCCCTCGGCGAGCACACCGGGCTCGCCGTGTTTCTGGCTGTCGCAACCGCGCTGACGGTCTTCATCATCAGCTACGGCTACAGCAGGATCATCGAACAGTTTCCGTCCGGCGGCGGCGGGTACCTCGTCGCGAGCAAACTGCTCGGTCCCAGGGTGGGCGTGCTTTCGGGCGCTGCTCTCCTCGTCGACTACGTCCTGACGATCACCATCTCCATCGCGTCCGGCGCCGACGCGATCTTCAGCTTTTTGCCGCCCGCTTGGCTGCCGTACAAGCTCGCTTTCGGTTTCGCCGGGCTCGCGATTTTGTCGATCATGAACCTTCGCGGCGTGAAGGAGTCGGTGACGGCCATCGCGCCCATCTTCTTCATCTTCGTCATTACCCATGCGCTGCTCCTCATCATCGTGATCGGGCGGCACGCAAACTCGATTCCGGCGGTGGCGAACGAAGTTCACGGCAGCGTGTCGCACTCGTTCGGCGCGCTCGGCACGTTGGGGGCCCTCGCGCTCTTCGTGCGCGCCTACTCGCTCGGCGGCGGTACCTATACCGGCATCGAAGCGGTCTCGAACGGCGTCGCGATGATGCGCGAGCCGCGCGTGAAGACCGCGCAGCGCACGATGGTACTGATGGCGACGTCGCTCGCCCTCACCGCGGGCGGCATCTTGCTCGCCTACCTTCTCGTCCACGCGAAGCCCGAAGAGGGCAAGACGATGAACGCGGTGCTCTTCGACATCGTCGCGTCGGGTTGGCATCTGGGTTCGATTCCCATCGGCAAGGCCTTCGTCATCGTCGCGCTGGTGAGCGAAGGCGGGCTCCTCTTCGTCGCCGCTCAAGCCGGCTTTCTCGACGGCCCGCGCGTCATGGCGAACATGGCGACCGATTCGTGGCTCCCTCATCGATTCTCGGCGCTGTCGGAGCGCCTCACGATGCGTAATGGGGTCATGCTCATGGCGACCGCAGCGGCGGCGGCATTGCTCTACACGACCGGCGACGTGTCGAAGTTGGTCGTCATGTATTCGATCAACGTCTTTCTGACGTTCTCGCTGTCGAACATCGGGATGACGCGGTTCTGGGTTCAGCAACGCAAGAACGACCCGACGTGGTTTCGTCATCTCTGGGCGCACATCGTGGCCGCGGCGCTGTGCCTCACGATCCTCGGCATCACGATCTTCGAGAAGTTCACCGAGGGCGGCTGGCTCACTTTGGTGATCACGGTCGGTGTGACGGGCCTCTCGTTTCTCGTGCGCCGTCACTACGATCTCGTCGTTCGCGCGATCCGGCGGCTCGATCGCGAACTGCCCGGACCGGAAGAGGGACCCGACGCGGCGCGCCTCTACGGGTGGACCGGAGCGACGCAGATTTTGGGGGAACCCTCCGCGAAGGATCCCGTCGCGATCGTGTTCGTGGGCGGCTATGGCGGCCTCGGGCGCCACGCGATCTTGACGCTTCTCCGGATGTTCCCGGGTCACTTCAAGGGCATCGTGTTCGTCGGGATCGCCGTCGTCGACTCGGACAGCTTCAAGGGCGCGAGCGAAGTGGAAGCCCTCGAAGAGCGAACCAAGAAGAACCTCGCCGCGTACGAACACTTCGCGGCGGTCCTCGGTCTTCGTGCGACGAGCGCATTCGCGGTGGGCACCGAGGTGGCGGTCGAAGCCGATCGTCTCGCGCAGGAGCTCAAGGCCCGCTATCCGAAGGGGCTCGTCGTCGCCGGTCAGATCATTTTCGAAGAAGACACGGCGTGGAACCGGACTCTCCACAACGAAACGGCGTTTCTCATTCAACGACGGCTTCAGCACAACGGGATCCCCATGGTCGTGCTCCCGGTGCAGCTCGATCTCCGCGCTGCACGAAAAAACCTACCCCCGGAAAATCGCCGGAGCTTGTCGGCAGCGGTTCACGAACCGCCGATGAAGGCGACCGCGTAGCGATCCAAAACGGTTCGAGCGTTACTGCAAACGCGCGCCACCTTTCCCTACATCTCTTGCACCGCGCGGATGCGAGGATGCGCCACGTCAGCAACGAGGTGCTAAAACGGACCCACGGGGCGAGCGGAGAGCGGGTCTCTCCCACGCCGACCGTGTTCCATGACAGCGCGTTTCTCCGATCATCAGCAGGATCGATTTCGAGCAGGTTCGATCCGCGTCGCCCTGGGCGTCTTTTCAGTAGTCGCCATTCCGTTTTTCCAGGCGGTGGCGCGCACGTACGAGCCGGTGCTCCTCGGATACCTCGTCGCGTCGATCGTTTTTCAATTCCTGATCCGGAAGAACATCGGCGGCCCGTATCGAGTGCTCGCGGGCGGCGTGATCGACACGGCGTTCACGACGTTTCTCGTGCATCGCATGGGCTCGGGCTCGACGCCGCTGGTCGCGTCGTACCTGGTGATCGGCATGTTCAACGTGTTGGTCTCCCCGGCGTGGGCGGCGCGCCTCGTCGCGGGGCTCGGCATCGTCGGTTACGCGACCGTCACGTACGCCGAAGCATTGCATTTCCTTGTGTACGCCCCGGACTACCCGGCGCTCTCCGCAGCCGCGCCGGACCTCACCGTCACGACGCGCAACGTCCTCTTGCTCGCCGCGCTGGCCCTCGCGTGCACGAGCGTTTCCGATCGTATCGCGCGGGCGCTGCGGACTCGCGAGCAGCAGCTCCGCGTCATGAACGGACGTCTCGAGGAGCTGAGCCAACGCGACCCGCTCACTCAGCTCTATAACCGCCGCTACTTCGTCCACCGCGTGGACGAGGAGCTCCAGCGCGTGCGCCGCGGTCACCCCATGGCGCTCCTCATGATGGACCTCGACGGTTTCAAGCACGTCAACGACAAGCTCGGGCACCTCGCCGGTGACGATTTGCTTCGTCGCATCGCACGCGCCCTCGAGGACTCGACGCGCGCGGTCGACGTCGCGGGCCGCTTCGGCGGCGACGAATTCGTCGCGATGCTCCCGGACACCGACCTCGAGCAAGCCACGGTCGTCGCGGATCGGCTCGTCAACACGGTTCGGTCCGTGGGGTCCGAGCTCGACCCGCGGAGGCCCGTGACGGCGAGCGTCGGCGTCGCGATGGCGCGCCCCGAGGACGACGTGACCCTCCTTCTCAACGCCGCCGACGAGGCGTGCTACCGAGCCAAAGCGGCGGGCGGCAGCCGCTTCGCGCATGCGTCGTCGGTGCGCAATCCGCCTCAGCTCGAGAGCGGCCCAAGAGCCTCCGCGAAGGCCGGCTGAAGCCGCCGCAGCGCCGCGGCTCGTCGATCTCGGCGCCCGATCCCCCGGATTGTTGAGGCGCCGCGAGGAAGCGTGCCAAAGTTCGCGCCGTGGACGTCGGAGAATTCCGCGAAGCGCTGCTCGGCGTGATGGAGCAGAAAAAACACTGGGGTTGGCCGCTATTCACGTCCGGGAAGGTGCCCCGCGATCGGCTTCACGTGCACTTCGAGCAGGAGTACGCGACCTACGTCCGCGACTTCCCGGTCCTCGTCGGTCGCGCGTACGTGAAGTGCCCGATCGCGGCCGTCCGCCGTGAGCTCGCCGAAAACTTGTACGAGGAAGAGACGGGCGGGCTCGTCGCCAAGCGCCCGCATCCGGAGCTGTTTCTCGATTATCCGCGCGGGCTCGGGCTCGATGTGTCGCGCTTCGAGCACGTCGAGCTCTTACCCGAGGCGCGCTCGTACCGCGACGTGCTCGACGATTTGACCGAACGGCACGGCTGGGAAGTTGCGGCCGCGGTCACGACCTTGTTCATCGAGGGTACCGAATACGAGCGCGGCGAAGTCGATGGACGCGCGGAGCGCCGCCCCGTCCCGCCGCTCGAACGGCATCCTCTGGTCGTGCACTACGGGCTCCCGCTCGAGGCGCTGTCGCTCACCAAAGCGCATCGCGCCGTCGAAGGGAGTCATCGGCAATCGGCGTGGCGGAACATTCTCGATCACGTCGCGGAACGCGTTCGTCCGAACGTCGTCGAAGGCATGCAGCGGACCCTCGACGCGTGGCTCACGTATCGCGACGAAGTTTCGGTCGCGAGCGGCCTCGTTCGCGACTGAAGCGCGCGAGGTTCGAGAGCGAGGGAACGCCTCATCAAGAAGGGATCAAGATTTCGCGGGCGAGCGCGAAGACGACGGTTTCCGTGACTACACTCACGCGGTCGCCCCACCGGCGCACCCAACTCGCGTGAACGGCATGGATCCCTCCGCTCATTTCACGACGCTGGAAGGCACGGATCTCTCCGCCAACCGGGGGCTTGCGACCAAGGTGCTGGTCGCGCATCTAGACTACGAGAGCAAGCGCCGCGTCCGCGTTCGGCTCGTGCACGTGGTTGCAGTGCTGAGCGCGCCTATTGGCGCACAAGTCGCCTTTCCGGGCATCTTGTCCCCGGCGGTTGGCCGCGCCGCGTTCGCATCTTGGCTGGCCGCAGTGGCTTGGGCGCTCGTCGCGATGGGGGCCGAATGGCGCACGGGCAAGGGCCAAGAACAACAATGGCGCGCCCTGCGGAGTCGGAGAATCGGCGACGACGGCGAGGCGACGTGACGGGACGACAGCGGTAACGCTTTCTTGAGACCACGTCGGCGAAGCTTGACGGCCTCGTGATCCCTCGAAGTTTAGGTTGCTTGCCATGAACGACGCGGCACTCGCGGTCGCGTCGTTAGAAGAGCACGAAATCATGGCCGACCTCATTTTCCTCGTCATCACCGTCGGATTCTTCGCGGTGTCCATCGCCTACACCCACGGCTGCGAGAAGCTTCGCGGGAGGCAGTCGTGACCGACACCCTTTGGGTTGGAGCCGCCACCGTCTTGGTCTGCGCCTATCTACTCTACGCCTTGCTAGTGCCGGAGAACTTCTGACCATGACCCCCATCGCGATACTCCAGGTCGTCTTGTACTTCGGCATTTTGCTGGTGATCACGAAACCCCTCGGGTCGTACATGGCGCGGGTGTTCGAGGGTGAAAAAACCTTCTTGCACGGGCCGCTCGGCTGGCTCGAACGCGGCACGTATCGCGTGCTCGGCGTCGACCCGCACCGGGACATGAAGTGGACCGAGTACGCCACTTCCATGCTGATGTTCTCGCTGGCGTCGATGGTGTTCACCTATGGCGCGCTCCGTCTGCAGGGCATATTGCCGCTGAACCCCCAGCATTTCGGCGTGAAGCAGATGCCGGCGGATCTGGCGTTCAATACCGCGGCGTCGTTCACGACGAACACCAACTGGCAGAGCTACTCGCCAGAAGTGACGATGTCGTACTTCTCGAACATGGTCGCGCTCGCGATCCACAACTGGGCGTCGGCTGCGGTGGGCATCGCCATCGCGATCGCGGTGATTCGCGGCTTCTCGCGCAAGAGTGCCGACGGCATCGGGAACTTCTGGGCGGACATGGTCCGCTGCACGCTGTACGTGCTCCTGCCGCTCTCCTTCGTCGGCGCCGTCGTTTTTCTCGCGATGGGCGTGCCGCAAAACTTCGACCCCTACACGGTGGTGACGACGCTCGAAGGCGGAAAACAGACGATCGCGCTCGGCCCGGTCGCGTCGCAGGAGATCATCAAACAACTCGGCACGAACGGCGGCGGCTTCTTCAATGCGAACTCGGCCCACCCGTTCGAGAACCCCACGCCGTTGTCGAACTTCTTCACCTTGGTGCTCATCTGGTCCATCCCCGGTGCAATCACGCACACATTCGGGAAGATGGTCGGCAACACCAAGCAGGGCTGGGCATTGTTCGGCGCGATGGCTGCGCTGGCCCTCGCCGGAATGATCATCTGCACGTCCGCCGAGCAAGCGGGAACGCCGCATCTCGCGGCGGCACACATCCAGACTGCCGCGACGGCGATGCAGTCCGGCGGCAATATGGAAGGCAAGGAAGTGCGGTTCGGCATCGCCGCGTCCTCGTTGTTCGCCACGGTGACGACGGGTGCGTCGTGCGGCGCGGTGAACGCCATGCACGACAGCTTCACGCCGATCGGCGGGCTCGTGCCGCTGTTCAACATGCTGACCGGTGAAGTGATCTTCGGCGGCGTCGGCGCGGGGCTATACGGCATGCTGATGTTCGCCGTACTCGCGGTGTTCATCGCGGGATTGATGGTCGGGAGAACCCCCGAGTATCTCGGCAAGAAAATCGAGAAATTCGAGGTTCAGATGGCCATGCTCGCGACCTTGGTGCTCGCGGCCAGCGTGCTCGGCTTCGCCGCTCTCTCGAGCACGATCGATCTTCCGAAGACCGGCGCGCTCGCGGCGCTCAACACGTGGCCGGGGAGCGTGTACGGCGGCGCGGACGCGGTGTACGGCGCCGCGACCGGCAACCTCAACAACGCCGGCCCCCACGGGTTCAGCGAGATCTTCTACGCGTACGCCTCGGGCACCGGGAACAACGGTTCGGCCTTCGCAGGGATCACCGCGAACACGCCCTGGTACAACGGCACCATCGCGCTCGCTGCGCTCATCGGCCGCTTTTTGATGATCGTGCCGCTCCTCGCGATGGCCGGCGCGCTCGCGAAGAAGGTCCACATTCCGGCTTCGTCCGGCACCTTCCCGACCGACACACCCACGTTCGCCGGGCTCCTGGTCGGCGTCGTCGTCATCGTCGGCGCACTCACTTACTTCCCCGGGCTCGCGCTCGGACCGATCGTCGAGCAGTTTCAGATGAACGTGCTCGCCACTCATTGACGGGAACACCCACATGGCACTCCAAAAGCAGCTAGAGCTCTCGATCCCAACCGGGGTGGACCCTCTGGTCCCGGTTCCGGTCCATCACAACGTTCGCCCCAAGAATGCGCCGCGCGCGCTGTTCGAGGGCACCATCGTCAAGCGCGCCATCAAGGAGGCGTTCGTCAAGCTCGACCCGCGCGTCGTCGCCAAGAACCCGGTGATGTTCGTGGTCGAAGTTGGCAGCGCGATCACCACGTATTTCTGGATCCGCGGCGCCGTGACCCACGCCGCCGACACGCTCTTCGTCGGTCAAGTCAGTATCTGGCTCTGGTTCACGGTCGTGTTCGCGAACTTCGCCGAGGCGATGGCCGAGGGGCGAGGTAAGGCGCAGGCCGACGCCATGCGGAAGACGAAGACCGACACCATGGCGCGTCGGCTGGTCGGCGAAACGGAAGAGCGGGTGGCCGCGCCTCAGCTCGCGAAGGGCGATCTCTTCGTCTGCGAGGCCGGCGACGTCATCGCCGCAGACGGCGAAATCATCGAAGGCGTCGCCAGCGTCGACGAGTCGGCGATCACCGGCGAATCCGCGCCGGTCATCCGCGAGAGCGGAGGCGACCGCAGTGCCGTCACCGGCGGCACGAAGGTGCTGTCGGATCGGATCGTCATCTGCGTCACTCAGGACCCCGGCCACAGCTTCCTCGATCGCATGATCGCGCTCGTCGAAGGTGCCAAGCGGCAAAAGACGCCGAACGAGATCGCGCTGTCGATCTTGCTCGCGGGGCTCACCCTGGTCTTCTTGTTCGCGACGGTCACCTTGTTGCCGTTCGCGAAATACGCCGCCGGCGGCACGGAGGCCGTGCCGAGCATCACCGTTCTCGTCGCGCTGCTCGTCTGTCTGATCCCGACGACGATCGGCGGCCTGTTGAGCGCTATCGGCATCGCGGGGATGGACCGCGTCATGCAACACAACGTGCTCGCGATGAGCGGCAAGGCCGTCGAAGCCGCGGGCGACGTCAACACGCTACTCCTCGACAAGACCGGCACCATCACGCTCGGCAACCGCCAAGCCACGCAGTTTCACCCCGCGCGGGGCGTCAAGATCGAGGAGTTCGCGCGTGTCGCGCAGCTCGCGTCCTTGGCCGACGAGACGCCGGAAGGACGAAGTATCGTCGTGCTGGCGAAAGAGAAGTACGGCGTGCCGGTCCGCGAGATCTCGGAGCTGGGGGACGCGACCTTCGTCGAGTTCTCGGCCAACACGCGTATGAGCGGCGTCGATCTGAAAGGGTCGCAGATCCGCAAAGGGGCTTCCGACAGCGTGAAACGTCTCGTCGAGTCGAACGGAGGCACGTTCCCTCCGGACATTCAGTCGACCGTCGAAGCGATCTCGCGGGACGGCGGTACGCCGCTGGTCGTCGCCGAAAACGGCAGAGCGCTCGGCGTGATCCAGCTCAAGGACATCGTGAAAGGCGGCATGAAGCAGCGCTTTTCCCAGCTCCGCGAGATGGGCATCAAGACCGTCATGGTGACCGGGGACAACCCGCTCACCGCCGCCGCGATCGCCGCCGAGGCCGGCGTGGACGATTTTCTCGCGCAAGCGACGCCCGAGATGAAGCTCGCGCGCATCCGCGACGAGCAGGCGAAGGGCCACCTCGTCGCCATGACGGGCGATGGCACCAACGACGCCCCCGCGCTCGCGCAGGCCGATGTCGGCGTGGCGATGAACACCGGCACGCAAGCCGCGCGCGAAGCCGGCAACATGGTTGACCTCGATTCCAATCCAACGAAGCTCATCGAAATTGTCGAAATCGGAAAACAGCTCCTGATGACGCGTGGCGCTCTGACGACGTTCTCCATCGCC
>DATBBD010000568.1:0-24432 GCA_036271175.1 Polyangiaceae bacterium
TCGCGTCCCTCACCGACGACGACGACGAATATCGAGATCCGCAGCCGACCATCCCCGCGGACGTCGAGGATCTAATCGAGGGCAGCGTCCCGCCGCCGGCGCCACCGTCGAGTGGGCCCGGGACGCGCGTCGCGACGCCGCCGCCGCTTCCCGGCACGGGCCTCGCCAAAGTGGGGAGCCCGCGACCCCCGCCGCTCACGCGCATTGCACGCCCCGCGCGCCCGAACACCTCGAAACCGCCGGCAGCGGCGAAGACCGAGCCGCCCGATCGGGCACCTCTCGAACCGGTACTCAAGTCGGCAATCGCGACCGCACGCCCACCCCTCGTTGCCCCCGCCGCACCGGCCACGGTGCGTCCCGTGCCCGCAGCGCCGGCCACGGCGCGTCCCGCGCCGGTGGTGTCGGCAACAACGGCGCGTCCCGTGCCCGCAGCGGTCAGCACGGCCAGGCCCGCACCCGTGGCGCCAGCGGCAGGAGCGGCAACCGCGCGCCCCGTCCCTCGGCCCGTGCGGCGCTTCCAAGGCGCCGATCAGATCGACGAATCGGACATCGACGCCGCGCTGCTCCCGCTGTCACAGCCCCCCGACGCGGCGAGTGCCCGACCCGCGCCGTCGGCGTCCGCCGTGAACGAGCCGAGCCCGCTCGTCGGAGACGAACACCTCGCGGAGCGCGCGGCAGAATCGTGGCTTCCCCCCGACGTGGGCAACGAGAGCCTCGACGAGCTCGAGGCCGTGGAAGTGCCGACCCTCGAGCAGCCCGCCCCGCCCGCGATGGCCCAGCCCAACCCGTCGCTCGCCCCGTCGCCGTCGAACGGCGACTTCGAGACGGACGGACCGACGCGCACGTTCGTCGACGAGTTGCCTGCGGGCCCGCCGCCCGAGCGGGTCGAGAAGCCGAGCGCGCTCCCGCCGACGCGACGCAACGATTCGCAGTTCGAAGAATGGGACGATGAGGCGGTCACGTCGCTGCGCGTACCGCCCTCCGAGGGCGGCGGCGTGCCCTCGTTCGATGCGGAACTGGCCGACGCGGAGCCTCCCGAGGCCTCCGTCGACTACACGTCCGCGACGCTGGACGAGCTGGGCGTCATCTCCGATCCCGACGCCGCGGCGCTCCTCGACGACAATCGAAAATCGGCGCCGCCCGACGCGCCGCGCGACTTTTCGGAGCTACGCCCGGTCGCCGATCGGCTCCGCGATCACCGGATGACGGAGGCGTGGATCGCTCGCGCCGAATGGTTCGAAGCCGAAGCGCACACCGCACCCGACGCGGGCGCGCGCGGCCGGCTCTTGCTCGCCGCGAGCGAGCTCTGGGCGATGGCCGGGAACCCCTCGCGAGCACGTGAAGTCGCGGTTCGCGCCGCCCAAGCGGCCCCTCAGCTCGCCCTCGCGAGCCGGCAAGTGCGCTGGCTCTCCGCGGTCGACGGCGATTGGAAGGCAGTCGCGACGGCGCTCGACGCCGAGGCAAAGACGTCGACGAGCGACGCGGCGCGGGGGCACGCGGCGTATCTCGCCGCCGAAATCCATCGACTCGTCCTGCACGACGCCGAGGCCGCCGAGAAAAAGCTCGCACAACTCGAGCGCGCGCTTCCCGGCGATCCGCGGCCCTACGCGATGAAGCTCGCGCTCGGCGCGAAGGCACGACCGGAGACGCCCGCGCTCGCGCCGCTCGTTCGCGCCGGCGCGGACCTCGCGCACCTCCGTGGGGCGCCGCACGACGACGAAGCGCCGTCGGCGGCGCTGGCGTTCGAAGACGCGCGCCGCGCCCTCACCCGCCACGATCGCGAGAAAGCAGGCACCGCTCTCGGTGCGCTCCGGACCGTCCCCGGCATCGGCGATGGCGCGCTCTTTCTCGCTGCGGCGCTCCTCGCGCCGGGCAAGGACACGCGGAAGGATTCGATCCAATCCTTGCGAGAGTTGCTCGAACGAGCGCCGCTCCGAGCGGTCCGGCGCGCTCTGGCGGCCCGCGCCCTCGAACAAGGCGACACGGACGCCATGACCCGCGCGCTCGCGGACCAACCCGACGGCGACGCCGCGTTCGACGCGAAGGACCGCGTCGCGCTCGGTGCTCTCTCCGGGGAAGCACCCGACGCGCTGCGTGCGGCGGTGGCCGAGCTGACGAACGACGATGCGCTCCGTCCGCTCGCGGCGGCCGCGACGTCGGCGACCGAACCCGGACGGGCCGTGGCGCTCGGCGACCCCGAGACGCGATCGCGGCTCGTCCTCGGCAGGCGACTGGCGACGGTCACCGTGCCCGAGGAGCTCAAAGACGCTCTGCACGCGCTCCGCGCGGCGACGCCGAACGCGATGCTCGGCAGGGTGCTTTCGCTCGAGCTCGACGCGGCGGCGTCGGCGACCAGCGCGGTGGCCGCAGAGCTCACGCGGCTCTTCCCGAGCGAGCAAGCCGCGGAGAGCAAACTCGCGGCGGGCCTCACCGAAGAAGCGTCGGGCCACCTCGACATCGCCCGGCGTCACTACGCCGGCGCGCTCGGCAGCCCGACGGTTGCGGAAGCGGCGGTGCGTGCGCTCGTGCAGCAAGAGGCGGCCGGGGGCGACTTGATCGCGACGCTCGCGAACTTCTTCGGCGACGAATCGACGACGCGAAAAGCGTTGCTCTTGTTCGAAGCGTGCGTCCGCACCGGCGTCGACGACAAAGACGGCACCGAAGACTTGCTGGTCCGAGCGCACGAGGCCGCCCCCGACGTTCCGCTCGCGGCGCGGCTCGGCGGCGATCTCGCGCGTGCCCGCGGCGATGTCTCGGGGCTCCTCGCCTGGCTCAGGCGGCGGCGCGAACACGCGCGCGATCCGATCGCGCGCGCGTTGGATCTGGTGCGCGAAGCGTTCCTCAGCGCGGATGACCACCCCGGCGACGCCGCGGCACGCGTCGCCGAGGCCATCGAAGCGCGACCGGAAGACGTGGCCTTGCGCGAACTCTCCGAACGGCTCGATCCGAGCCCGTCGCCGGAGCGGGCGAAGTGGCGCGAGCGAGCGGCCGCGGAAGCCGTCGACCCGCGCACCAAAGCGTGGCTCTACCTCGAAGCGTCGGCGGAACACGAGCGCGACGGCGCCCTCGACGCGGCGCGCGCCGCGGCGAGCGCCGCCGCCGTCGCGGCGGGAAGCGAGCTCGCTCGCGTCGCGTCGGAACGGCTCCTCGGAGGGGGCAGAAAACCGCCGCTCGAAGGTTTGTTCGCGCTCCGGGCGCGTGAACAAGAGGCGTTCGGGTCGGAGCACGTCGAAGACGTCGCGAAGATCGCGGCCGAGCTCGTCGAGCTCCCCGACCGTGGCGAATCGGCGGCGCACGCCCGCCTCGCGGTTCGATTGCGACTGAAGACAGCGCCCTGGGAAGAAGGTCGCGACCTCGTCGAGCGAGCCGCGCGGTTCCCCGAGAAGTCGCTGTGGACGCTCCGGCAACGGAGTGCGCACGCGCGCATCGCCGGCGATTGGGCCACCGTCGCCGAGACCGAGCGCGAGCTCGCCGATCGGACGGGGCGTCCGGTCGACGCCGGAACGCTCGCCCTCCGAGCGGCAGAAGCGGAGAACCGCCTCGGCCGCGATCGCGAAGCGCTCGCTCTCCTCGCTCGAACCATCGGCGCCGTCTCGGATCATCTGGTGGCTCGCGGGCTCCGCGCCGACATCGAAGAGAAGCTCGGCGACGCCGCGGCCGCCGCCGAAGATCTCGAGGCGCTGGCTCGAGCGTGCGTCGGGCGCGACCTCCAATGGGACGCCTGGTATCGCGCGGGCGTGCTCTTCGCCGACCATGCCGGGAATTCGGATCGGGCCCTCGCCGCGTTCGAGCAAGCCGGGGCGATCGACATCGTCAAGCAGGACCTCTTCGACCGCTTGCAACTCCTCTACGTGGAGCGCGGCGATCGTGAAAAGTTGGCGGCGCTCCTCGAACGCCGCCTCGCCGACACCACGGACCCCGAAGAGCGTATCGCGCTCGAGGTGACTCGCGGCCGCGCCCTGGCAGACGTGGGCGATCGCGCCGCAGCGCGGAAAGCGCTCGGCGCCGCGCTCGAAGCGGACCCCGATCACGCCGACGCGCTCGAGGTGTACGCGAGCTTGTCCGCGGCGGACGGCGATTATGCGCAGGCCGAGGAGTCGTGGATCCGCCTCGCACGGATCTTCGCGGATCCGGAAAAGCAGGTTCACGTCTATCGAAAGCTCGCCGCGCTCTACGTCGAGAACTTGCCGAACCTCGAACGCGCCGAGCTTTGCTATCGGGAAATCCTCAAACGAAAGCCCGACGATCCGGCTGCGACCGACGGCCTCGTCGGCGTTTACGTGCGCTCCGGCGACGCGACGAACGCGGTGAAACTACAGACGGAGCTGCTCGATCGCGCGACGAAAAACGACGAAAAGCGCGATCGGACCCTCGTCCTTTCTCGCATCTACGAGGACACCAAAAAGGACAAGAAGAGCGCCGCCGGGATCCTCGATCGGGCGCGCAAGACCTGGCCGCACGACAGCGCGGTGCTCAAGGCCGTCGCCGAGTTCCACGCGCGGCACGGAGAAACGGCGGCCCTCAACGTCCTTCTCGATCGTGCTTCGTCGGAAGCGCGGCGAGCCCTCGGACACGGGCGCTTCGACGCCGCCTTCTTCGGCGTGCTCAGGGCGTGCGCGGAGGTCCGCGGCGACGTGGACGCCGCAAAAGTCACGGCGGCGGCACTCGACGCGCTCGAAAACCGAGAAGGCGAACCGCTCACCGGCGCGGGCGCGGCGGCGGGTCAACGCGATCTCGACGACGCGATCGCGCCGGAGCTTCTGTCGCCGTCGCTCCGCGCGCTACTGAAGCGGATCCCGGGCGTGCTGGACGCGGCGTTCCCGTTCGACACCAAGGGGCTCCGGGCAACCCCGGTTCCGAACGGCGCGGTTCATCTCGCCGAAGAGATGCGGATCGTCGCGGAGTCAGTCGGGATTCGCAATCTCGACGTGCTCGTCGCGCCGTCGCTCGGACCGGTGTTCATTCCGGCGTCGACGTCGCCTCCGCGCATCGTCATGGGCAAGGCGCTCCTCGACAGCGAGGATCACGCGGGCCGCTACTTCGGCCTGTTCCGCGCGCTGAAGATGCTGCAAACCGAAGCCGCCGCGCTGACGCGCATCGCGCCGATCGAGCTATGGCCGGCACTCGCGGCCCTCCTCGGCTTGCTCGCGCCGAGCTATCAACCCCAGGGCGTCGACGCGGCGAAGCTCGCCGACGCACGCCGGCGTATCGCGAGCGCACTGCCCGCGCGTCCCGACGAAGATCTCGCGACCCTCGCTCTCGAAGTGGGCGGCGCGATCGGCAATCGGGCGAGTCAGCTCGGTCAAGCGGTCGGGCAGTGGGGCAGTCGAACCGCGCTCCTCGCGGTCGGCAGTCCGTCGGTCGCGCTCCGGGGCATCGCAGCCGCGCTCGGACAACCGGAAGGACCCCCAGTCGACCTCGCCGAGCGCTCGAAGTGGGTTCAGCGCAACGCGGAAGCGCGCGACGTCCTCGTCTTCAGCGTCGGCGACGCCTACGCCGAGCTCCGGAAGAAGGTCGGGCTCGGCGGTTGAAGCGCGAGCTCGCTCTCGCGCGCGTCGTGAGCGCCGCGCTTCTCTTTCGACCAGAGCCCGCTTTCGCCGACGCAACGGCGAGCTTCGACGACACGACGGCGACTGCGCCGGTACCGGCGTCGCACCCGAGCGACGGTGCCGCTTTGCTCTTCGAACGGGCCCAGCGCTTCGAAGCTTCGGGAAGAATCAGCGAAGCCATCGGGGCCTACACCGAGTCGCTCCGCCTCGACCCGACTCGCGGTCCGGCGTTGCTCGCGCTCGGAAGGCTTCGCGCACGGATCGGCGATGCCGGAGAAGCCGAGCGCCTGTTTTCGATGGCCGCGCGCGAGCCCGACGTCGAAAGCGAGGCGCTCACCGAGCGGGCGCGATTGCGGCGCTCGCAAGGCCGGAACGCCGAAGCCCTCGCGGACCTCGAGAACGCGTCGACCCACGCCGCGAAACCGGACAGCGATGCCGAGCTCGCGGCCTGGTACGCCGAGCGCCGCGCGTGGCTCGCCGCGCTCTCGGAGTGGCGCCGCGTCGCGGCGGAAGCGACGAGCGACGACATTGCCGCGCGCGCCAAGCTCGAGGTGCGCGCGCTCACCGTCCTTGCCGCGGAGCTCGACCCCGTCGCGGCGGGCGCCGCCAAGAACGCGACGTGGACCCGGCGCATGCTCTACCGACTCGCCGACTCGAAGCCCGAGGACGCACCAACGAAAAAATCGCGGAGCACCGCGAAGCGACGTTAGCTCGAGCGGCGCTCAGGGTCGCTGGCGCGCTCCGACGTCGCGCGCGGATTCAGGGCGCGTGCCAGGACGCGCCGGCGTCGTCGGAGACGAGCAGCGGGTACGTCGACGACGGTCGCGAGCCCGTCGCGCCGAGAGCGAGCCGTCGACCGAGCGAGAAGAGGCGATCGGGCGGCGAGACGTCGAACGTGACGTCGCGGTGCGCCACGGCGTCGAAGGCGACGACGAACGGCGTCCACGACTTGCCGTCGTCGCGGCTCGACGCCACCCGCACGATGCCGTGCGCGTTCGTCGCGATGACGGTCGTGCCGTCGACGCGAGCGACGTCGAGCGGAAACCGGACCGCGTCGCCCTCGGCGCCCGCGCGCGGCAACTTCAGCGCCGAGCAATCGCCGCGGTAGGCGCACAACGCGAGCGCCACCTTGCGCGAACCGGCGCGCCCGAACGCGATGACCGCCCGACTCGCGTCGCAGCCCACGGCGAAGACGCGCGCCTCGGCGGGAGCGAACGCCGACTCGGTGACGACGCCGTCGGGCGTAACGGTGCGCACGACCTTGAATCGACGATCCGCCGAAACCCCGAGCGCGAACTCGCCGGGCGCGCCGACGCTGCGACACGTCGAGAGCGAGCGCGGCGGGAGCGGCGCGCGACCGATCGCCGGGCGCGGCGGCTCGATGGGGTGCGCCGCTTCCGGCGCGAACGCCGACGCCTTCACCAGGTTCGTGTATCCGCCGCGAGCGAACGGCCACGCCGCGTCGGCCAGCTCGGCGAGCTTCCGGGTGCTCACCGTGAGATCGCCGAGATGAAACGCCGAACCGCCGCTCGCGTCGTCGCTGCCGTACTCGGTGAAGCCGACCGCCGGAGCCTCGTGTGCACGCCCGATGGTCGTCGAGCCCGTCAGCTCGACGGCCGCCTTGGCGCACTTCGCGAACGGGTGATCGTCCGGACCGGCGGACACCAGCCGGCGACGGACCAGACTCCAGAACTCGGTCGGGTCGTCGCGGAGCAACGAAGGACCGGTCGGGCCGACCATGCACAGGGCGTAGTCGGCGAGCGCCGTCGCCGCGGTCGGCAGCTGCCACGCCGCGCGGAGCCGCGGAAGCGCGGACGACCCGACCATCCAGAGGAGGCCGAGAAGAAGCAAGTGCCGAAGTCGGAACGGCCGAGCCGCCGGTTCAGGCGGAGCGGGCGCGGGCGCCGCGCGCATGCCGTTCGACTACGCGACCACCGACCTGTCGGCCAACTTTCGAACGCAGAACCTCGAACGCAAAACCAACCCCGATCGAGCACGCGCAGCGACGCGCGCGCCCCGGCTCAGAACTGGATGCTCTTCTCGCGCTTGCGACGGCGACGAGCGGCTTCGCTCATCTTCTTCCGGCGCTTGATCGACGGCTTCATGTAGTGCCGCCGGCGCTTCAGCTCGCGGAGAATGCCCTCGGCAGCCATCTTCCGCTTCAGGTGCTTGATGGCTCGCTCGATCCCCTTGTCTCCGACGGAGACCTCGAGGGGCTTGCACTGGATGGCTTCGCTCGGATTCGACACGGCCACGGCATATGACAGACGATCCGCCAGCTTGCAAGGCCTTTCCGGCCGCGGCAGGCTACGCCCCGCCCTCTCCGACATGTCCACCGACCCCAGCACCGAGCTCACCGGCGTCAAGGCGCCCCACGGCGCGCACGTCCTCGAAATTTCCTGGGCCGACGGCCGAAGCTTTCGCGTTCCTCACCGGCTCCTTCGCGGCTACTGCCCGTGCGCCGGCTGCCAGGGGCACGGCTCGGGCATCGAGTTTCAGGACGCGGGCGATCCCGAGCTCAAGGACATCGGGCAGGTCGGCAACTACGCGCTCGAGCTCGGGTGGTCCGACGGACACACGACCGGCATCTACACCTACAGATACCTGCGCCGGCTCGCCGAGCTCCACGCCGAGCACGGCGACGCCATGCCAGAACGCCTGCCGAAGCTGCCGGACGGCTGAGTGGCGCGCGTCGCGTTCGTCACGACGTCGTTCCCCGCCTTCGAGGGCGACGCGGCCGGACACTTCGTTTTGGCTGAGGTTCGCGACCGGGCGGCATCGGGCGACGACGTGCTCGTCCTCGCGCCCGGCGTCGCGCCTGGCACCGGCGAAGTGCGCGTCGGCAGCGCCCGCGTCGAATGGCTCGGCGCGAGCGACGCGTTCGGGTTCCCGGGCGCCCTTCCCCGACTTCGCGAAAAGCCGTCGAGGCTCGTCGGCGCGACGGCGTTCGCGGTGCGAGCGCAGCGCGCGCTCGCGCGGTTCCGTCCCGACGTCACCGTCGCTCACTTCATCGTCCCCTCGGCGTGGCCAATCGCGTCGTTCGGGTGCGGCGTGCTCGAGGTGGTCGCGCACGGCTCGGACGTCCGTCTCCTCGCGCGCCTTCCGCGCCCGGTGCGCGTCGCGATCGTGCGCTCGCTCCTCCGTCGCGGCGCGACGTTCCGGTTCGTCTCGAACGAGCTCGCCGAGCGACTCGCACACGCGACGACCCGGGAGCTCTTGACGCGAAGTCGCGTCGCGCCGAGCCCCATCGACCTCTATGCCGCGCCGGATCGACGGACCGCGCGCGCGGCCCTCGATATCGATGAACGCGAACTGGTGTGCGTCGTCGTCGGTCGATTGATCGCCGAAAAGCGCGTGGACGCGAGCATCGAGTTGGCATTTGGGCTGTCGCAATTTCCACATGCGCTGCTCGAGAATGAGGGCGCCTATCGCGTCGTGGTCGTCGGCGGGGGGCCGCTCGCCGGCGAGCTCCGGAGCCGCTACCCGTCGGTGGAGTTCGTCGGACAGCTCCCGCGCGGCGCGGCGCTCGCGTGGATCGCCGGGGCCGACGTGCTCGTCAGCGCATCCCGCGACGAAGGCGCGCCGACCGCGATTCGCGAGGCGCGCGCCCTCGGCGTCCCCGTCGTCGCCGTGCCCGCCGGCGATCTCCGCGAGTGGGCCGCACGCGATCCCGGCATCACCCTCGTCGAGGCACGCGCGACGCGCGTCAGCGACGACCGAGCGCCTTTTTTAGCGAGGCGCGCGCGACGTAAAGGCCGTACTCGGCCTGGATGACTTGCGCGGCGGCGTTCGAGTCGGCGACTTGCCCGTCTTGCAGCTCGATGATCGAACCCGCGCCGGCTTGGTATCGGCCTTCGGCGAGCCGGAGCTGTTCCTTCGTGTTCGTCTCGACTTCCTGCGCCGTGGTGATCGCCACCTTCGCCGCGCGCACGCCGAGAAGCGCTTGCACGACGTCGAGTTGTACTTGTTGACGTTCTTGGACCAGCTCGGCGCGAATCAACGACTCGTTCGCGACCGCGCCGCGCACGACGGCCCGCGTGAGCCCCCCCTGAAATAATTGCCACTGCAGCGTCGCGCCGGCCGAGACGTTCCACGTGAGAGTGGTGATGTCCGCGCCATTTTCCGAGGCGTTCGCGGACACCGAGAGACTCGGCCCGTAGCCGCCTTTGTCGGCGCGGACGGTGAGCTCCTGCGCTTGCAGTTGTTTCCCGAGCGCGAGGATTTCCGGGCGCGCCGCGAGGGCGGCCGGCAGGAGGCGATCGGCAGGGAGATCTTCGCCGTCGATCGGGCCGATGGCCTCGTCGGCGACCTCGAAGTCGAACATCGCGTCGAGGCCCATGGCCTGGACGAGCTGCGCGCGCGCCGAGTCGTAGGCGCCCTGGGCATTCACGAGTGCGAGCTCGGCGTTCGCGAGATCGGCGCGCGATTGCGCGAGGTCGATCTCGGGTCGGCTCCCGGCCTTCACGAAGCCGTCGACTTGCTCGAGGTGCCGCTGATCGTTGGTGAGCGTCACTTGATCGACGGCGACCAGCGCTTTTTGCGCCCAGGCCTGCAAATAAGCCGAGCGCACGTTGAAGAGCACGCCGAGGAGCGTCGTGAACTCCGATTGCTTCGTGGCTTCGGCGTTGACGCTCGCGGCGTGATGCGCGCCGTAGGTTTGCCCGAAATCCCACACCAGCTCGGACGCGCCGAGACCGAAATTGTAGACCCCGACGGTGTCGAAGTTCGCCTTCGAGCTCTGCGAGTTGACCGACGACGGCAAGGTCGACGAGCGCGCGGCGAAGTTTTCCGTCTGCCGCTGATAGCTCGCTTGCGCGTTCACCTGCGGCAAGAGCGGAGCGAGCGTCTGATCGGCGCGGGCGTTCGCGACGTCGGTCGTCGCCCGGGCGATCGTCAGTGACGGTTGGTGCAACGCGGCGAAGTTTTCGGCTTCCGCGAGACCGAGAATGCGCGCCGACGCGCGCGGAGCCACCGCAGGCGGAGACAACCCCGGCGGCGACGCCGGCGCGGAACCGACCGTCACGGTGGACGGAACCGGAGCGGCCGCGTTCGCCCCAGGGGAAGCGGCCGACGGCGCACCGGCACCGACGCCTGCCGTCGCCACCGCGGCCGCGAAAAGAAACGGATTCATTCGTACCTCAGCGCATCGATGGGATCCAAACGCGACGCTTTCCGCGCGGGATAGAGTCCGAAGGCGACGCCGACGAGACCGCTGAAGAGCACCGACACGACGACGATGTCCGGTCGCACCACGAGCGGCCATCCGAGCTTGTCGGCGAGCGCCCCCGCCGCGACCATGCCGAGCGCGACGCCCGCGACCCCGCCCGCGACGGACAAGGTGACGGCCTCCACCAGAAATTGCGCGAGGATGTGCCAGGGCTTCGCACCGACGGCCATGCGCACCCCGATTTCGCGAGTCCGTTCCGTCACGCTGACCAGCATGATGTTCATGATGCCGATGCCGCCGACGAGCAGCGACACCGCGGCGATCGCGGCGAGCAGCGACGTGAACGTGTTCGTCCCTTCCTGCTGCGCGTTGGCGATCTCGGTGAGATTACGGATCTGAAAATCGTCGTCGACGCCGTTGTCGAGGTGATGGCGATCGCGAAGGAGTGCCTGGATCTCGGTCTGCGCGCGCGGCGTGTCGTCGCTGGATTTCGCGCCGACGAAGAGGACGCCGGCGATGTACTTCTGAAGGCCGCCTTTGATCTTCGTCTGGAACGTCGTGTACGGAATGTAGACCGCGTCGTCGTAGTCTTGCCCGACCGGCGACTGACCCTTCTTCGCAAGCACGCCCTGCACCAAGAAGGGGATCGATTGCATGCGGATGGTGCGCCCGACGGGATCGATACCGGCGCCGAAGAGGTGATCGGCGACGGTGTGGCCGATCACGAGCACCTTGGAATTTCCTTCGATGTCGGACTCGGTGAACATGGAGCCGCGCTCGACGGGCCAGTTCCGGATCTCGAAATAGTCGGGCGTCGTACCGCCGACCTGGGTGTTCCAGTTTGCGTCGTCGGCGATGAGCGACAGCTTCGTCGTGAGGAGCGGCGCGACCGCGCGCACCGCCGGCGCTTCCTGCTTGATCGCGTCGAGATCGTCCCATGAAAGCGTCGGCATCGAACCCATGCCGCCGAAGACGCCGCCGGAGCTCGTCGAGCCGGACATGACGATGAGGAGATTCGTCCCCATCGCGTTGAAGGCGTCCTCGACTTGCGACTTGGCGCCTTCGCCGATGGCGACCATCGAGATGACCGACGCGACGCCGATCACGACGCCGAGGGTCGTCAGAAAGGACCGCGTCTTGTTGCGCAGGAGCGCGCGGCTCGCGACAGGCAACGTTTGCAGAACATTCATGCGGCGGGCTCCGCGCGGCGTGGCGTCTGCCGCTGGTCCGAGAGAATTTTTCCGTCCTTCACTTGAATGACCCGCGACGCGTATTCCGCGATGTCCGGTTCGTGAGTCACCGCGACGATGGTGAGGCCGGAGCTCCAGAGCGCTTGAAACAGCGCCATCACGTCGTCGCTCGTCCGCGAATCGAGGTTTCCGGTCGGTTCGTCGGCGAGGATCATCTGCGGCGAATTCACCATCGCCCGCGCGATCGCGACGCGCTGTTGCTGCCCGCCGGAGAGCTGCGACGGGTGATGATGCAGTCGCTCACCGAGCCCGACCCGCTCGAGCGCCGCGCGCGCGCGCTCGATGCGGTCGTGCCGAGGAACGCCGGCGTACACGAGCGGCAATTCGACGTTCTCGAGCGCGGAGGTTCGGGTGAGCAGATTGAAGCTCTGGAAGACGAAGCCGATCACTTCGTTCCGCACCTCGGCGAGCTCACCGCGGTCGAGCTTCGAGACGTCCCGACCGGACAGGACGTAGCTTCCAGACGAGGGCTTGTCGAGACAGCCGATCACGTTCATCAACGTCGACTTCCCGGACCCCGACGAGCCCATGATCGCGACGAACTCGCCGCGCTCCACGCCGAACGTCACGCCGTCGAGCGCCCGGAGCACCTGGTCGCCGAGCGTGTAAATCTTGGTGACGTCTTCGAGTTCGATCAGCATGCGCGACTTTCGCCGACGCTCACATCCGTCGCGAGCCGCTGGCCGCGCGCGCGCCGCCGAAGGGCATGCGCGACGTGCTTGCGGGCGCGGCTTTGCCGGTCGTCGCGCTCGCCCCGATGACCTCGGTGATCGCCGCGTCTCCCGGTTTCGCGTCACCGCTCACGAGTTCGGTGAACGAGCCGTCGGTGATGCCCGGGACGATGATCGCGCGACTCGGGCGCCGTCCATGCAAAATCCACAGCGCGCGTTCGTTCGGTTTCATCTGAGGCGGCGCGCCGTTTCCGTCGGGTCCGAGCGCTTTCAGGATGTCTCCGTCGGGCCGGAAGCGGAGCGCCGCGTTCGGGACGCGAATCACGTCGTCTTTCTCCGCGTGCACGAACGTGACGTTCGCGGTCATGCCCGGCTTGAGGAGCTTGCGGGAGTTGTCGACGTCGATGACGGCGTCGTAGGTCACGACGTTTTGCACGGTCGTGGGCGCGTCGCGCACCTGACGGACGGTCCCGACGAAGCGCTCGGCCGGGTAAGCGTCGACCGTGAACGAGACCGGCATGCTTTCCCGGAGCTTCCCGACGTCGCCCTCCGCGACGCTGGTGTCGACCTGCATCTTCGTGAGGTCTTGCGCGATCGTGAACAAGGTCGGCGCCTGGAGCGACGCGGCGACCGTTTGACCGACGTCGACGCTGCGCGAGATGACCACGCCGTCGATCGGCGAATAGATCGTCGTGTATTTCAGGTTCACCTGGGCTTGATGAAGCGACGCGAGCGCCTGTTCGACTTCCGCTTTCGAGGAAGCGACCTGCGCCTTCGCGACGTTGGAGTTCGCCTCCGCCGTCTCGAAGTCGGCCTGCGCGATGAGCTTCTGCCCCATCAAGATCTTGGACCGTTCGTACTGCCGATCGGCGTCGAGGGCCTGGGCGTTCGACTTGTCGACGTCGGCGAGGGCCGAGACGTAGTTCGCGTGGGCTTGCTCGACGGCGGCCTTGAACAGCGACGGCTCGATCTGCGCGATGACCTCGCCCTTCGTCACGATCGAGTTCCAATCGGCCTTCATCGATTCGATGCGGCCCGAGACCTGACTGCCGACGAGCACCGTGACCAGCGCGGAGAGCGTACCCGTCGCCGTCACCTTCGCCGCGATGTGCCCGCGATCGAGCGCCGCGGTTTCGTAATGGATCTTCGGGATCCGGCTCTTGCGCCAGTAGCGATACCCGAAGAACGCGCCGGCGCCGAGCACGACGGCCAGCGCGGAAAAGCCGAACCACTGCTTCAACCGGCGCGCGCGGAGCCGCGCACGGGCGCGCTTGGCGTCCGACCCGCCCGCGGCTTCCGTCGATCGCGAACCCCCTGCGGCGGGTGCGCCGTCGGCTTCCCGGGAGACGGTGGTCATGTCGAGTGCCTCATCTTAGTTCATGAACCCCGCGCTGCTCGTGCCTTAACACTTCGCCACACTTCGTTATTCATTCTCGAAAGCGGGGCATCAGCTCGACAAAGTTGCATGGCCTCGTGCGCGAGTCGAGTTGCGGCAAGAGGATGCTCGACATCGCGAGCCGCACGGCGCCGGTCGAACCCGGCAGCAGAAAGACGAGCGTCGTCCCGCAGATCGCGCCCTCGGCGCGTGACTGGATCGTGCTCGCGCCGATCTCGGCGAAGCTCAAGTGACGAAACAGCTCGCCGAAGCCGACGATGGGCTTGGTCACGAAGGGCGTGAGCGCCTCCGGGGTCACGTCGCGCCCGGTGATTCCCGTGCCACCCGTCGAGACGATGACGTCGATGCCGCCGTCGCCGATCCACTCTTCGAATTGGTTGCGGAGTCGTTCGATGTCGTCCGGCACGATGCGCCTGGCAACGACGGAGTGCCCGGCGCCGTCGAGCGCAGTCGCGATGGCCGCACCGCTCGAGTCCGTTTCCGGCGTCCGCGTGTCGCTGACCGTGAGCACCGCGACGTTCACCGGCACGAAGAGGCGTTCGCTCATCGGGCAAAGATAGCGAAGCCCCCTGAAAAATCCTTCGAAAGATCGCAGGGTGCCCCAATAGCGTTTGCGCATTCGTGGCGCACCCGCCGAGTCGCATCGTTTTCGTCTCCGGCTTGCGTTCTCTCGGAGGGCCTCCGGAGGGCGCTCGGCGCGGGACCCGAAGGGGCGGCCGTTTCGAGTGCGCGCCGCTTTTGGGCTAAAGTCGGCTTGGACCGATTCGGTGCGTAGGGATCGCGAGCGGAGCAACGTCATTCGTACCGGAAGCAAAGGTCTCGCGCGGGTTGCGGCACTGTGGGTCGCCGCGGCCACCGTCGCGGTCGCCTGCGGTCGGCCGAATGTTCCTGCGGACGGCGCGATCGCACCGCGCGCGATGCCGAGCACGGCTAGCGCGGTGGACACGAAGGGGACACCGGTCGCGAGCGTCGCGCCCGCCGCAACCCATGGCTCCGCGGACGGAGGCGTCGACGACGCGAGTGTCCCGCACGGGACGGCGTCGAGGTCGCCGTTGATTCATGGGGGGGGCGCGCACGTCGTCTCGGGGACGCGCGGAGTCGTCACCTCCGTCGAGGATCACGCAACCCGCGCCGGCATCGCCATTCTCGAACGAGGAGGCAACGCGATCGACGCGGCGGTCGCCGTCGCGTACGTGCTCGCGGTCACGCATCCGAGCGCCGGCAACCTCGGCGGGGGCGGCTTCTTGATGTATCGCCCGAAAGGCGGCCCGACCGTCGCGATCGATTTTCGCGAGAGCGCGCCGAGTCGAGTGACGCAAAAAGCGTTTGACGCCATGATCGCCGCTCGCGCCGTCGGACCCGCGGCGGCCGGAGTTCCGGGAAGCGTCGCGGGGCTCGAGCTCGCGCATTCACGATTCGGACGCCTCTCCCGTCGCGACGTCATGGCTCCGGCGATCGAGCTCGCGCGCCGCGGGTTCGTGCTCGGCCGTCGCGAAGCTCGGACGATCGCGTGGGCGTGGTCGGACCTCGCGAAAGATCCCGAAGCCCTCGCCGTCTTCGGCGCGAAGGGCAACCCCAAAAAAGAAGGCACCCTTCTCGTCCAGAGCGCCCTCGCCGACACCCTCGAGCGCATCGCCGACGGCGGCGCGGACGGCTTTTATCGCGGCAAGACCGCGACGGCGATCGCGGCGCTGTCGAAGCGCGGCGGGCTCATCGGACAAGACGATCTCGCGGCGTACGCGGCGAAGATCCGAGAGCCGCTTCGCACACGTTATCGCGGATTTTCGGTCGAGCTCGCTCCGCCTCCGTCGGCGGGCGGCGTGGCCGTCGCCATCATGCTCGGCGCCCTCGAGAAACGGGACGCCGAGCGCTTCCTGGCGGGGAGCGCCGACGCGCTCCATCTGTTCGCAGAAGTGGCGCGCCGCGCGCACGCGATCCGGCGCTTCGACGTCGTCGATCCGGATTCGGTGCCCGGCTACGATCTCGGCGCCCAAGAGAAATCGTGGCTCGACGTGGATCGATTTCTCGCCACGCCGCCGCTCATCGACTTGCACCACGCCACGCCGTCGGCGGCGGTCAATCCGTTGTACGCGAAGGCCGTGCAGGAGCTCGAGCACACGACGCACTTTTCGGTCGCCGACGGCGACGGCAACGTCGTCAGCTGCACGACGACCTTGTCGGCGGGCTTCGGTTCGAAAGCGATGGCCGCGGGGGTCGTCCTCAATGATTCACTCGCCGCGTTCGGCACGGTCGGAAAAAACGTGCTCGCGCCCGGGCGCCGCATGACCACGTCGATGAGCCCGGCGATCGTGCTCGACGGCGATACGCCGGTGCTCCTCCTCGGTTCGCCCGGCGGGGACACGATTCCGAACACGGTGACCGAGGTGCTGCGCAACGTCGTCGACTACGGGATGACGCTGGACCTTGCGATCGACGCTCCTCGCATTCACCAGGGGTTCGTCCCCGACGAGATCCGTTACGAGGGAGCGCGACCGCCGGCGAAGGCCGTCTTGGCGGAGCTCGAGCGTCGCGGGCACCACCTGTCGCACAAGACCCTTTTCATCGGCGACGCGAACGACGTGTTGATCAAGGACGGCGTCGCTTACGCTTATGCGGATGGGCGCGAGGGCGGGCTCGCGCTCGCCGTGCCCTCAGCTGCTCGGTAGCGGCGACGTCCCGGACGCCAGCGCCACCAGAAGCGCCACGGTCGCGCCGTCGGGGGCGACCTCGCCCGGTTGCAGCACGCGCACGGTGAGCACGTTCGCCCCGCTGTTGCCGGTCACCACGACGCGAACGGCACGATGGGCGACCAGCGACGCGTCCGGCGACGGCGTTTCGCCGGCCGTCGAAACCAGGGTCACGACGAGCTCGGACTCGCCGCGCAAGCTCGGCGGCGGAATGTCGGAGATTTTCGCGACCGGGGGCGGCGGCGGCATCGTCCGGGGGATCTCGAGGTGCGCTCGGAGCTCCGCGCCCGCCTTGGCGAGAGCCAGAGCGCGATCGTCCTGACCGGACTCCGCGGCGGCCTCGGCGGCACGGCGCACCCATTGCAGCGCCTCACGCTGCTCGCCCGAGCCCCACAAAGTCTGGGCCGTCTGGAGCGCCCAGCGTGTGTCGCTCGAATCCGCGGGGTCCACGTCTGGCAGCGGCATCGCGGCCACGATTGCAGATTTCTTATCTGCTTTCACGTCCGAACGGTCGGTACTCGGGTCTCAGAACGTCACGCCGACCTTCGCTCGACCGCCGGAAGCGACATTCGCCGAAGCGATTCGTCGTCCGAGGTCGGGGTTGACGAACACCACGGTCTGGTGCCCGGGCTCGACGCGGACGCCGTGAAGCGGCGTCATCCCCATGGGGCGGCCGTTCACGACCACCCGCGACGGCGGCGTCGACGTGATGTCGAGGAGCCCGGGGCTCGACGCCGGCGCACTCGCCTGAGTCGCCGGGCGAGACGCGACGGCGCTGCTCGATCGAACCGGCGCCGGTGCCGACGCGTACGACGGGCTCGACTGAGTGGCGCCGCCTTCCGCGGGCGTCAGGGTGATCTCGACGTTCTGGTTCGCGTTGCCGTCGAACACTACCTGTCGAGTGAAATCCATGAAGCCGCGCTTGCGTGCCTGGATCTCGTGCGAGTCGCCCGCGGAGAGATCGATCTCCGTCGGGAGATGACCCACGCGCCGGCCGTCGACGGTGACGTACGCCCCTTCGGAATCGGCGCCGTCGGTGAGCTCGAGTCGACCCTTGAGCACGCGAAGACGGATCGGGCCGAGGCTGCGAAGCTCGCCCGGTTCGACGTTCACCGACTGGTCGTACGCCTCGTAGTACCCGGAGTTGCCGAGCACGCGCACCGAGTGCGTTCCCGGCGCGACGTCGTGGATGGTGACCGGAGGAGCGCCGAGATCTTGCCCGTCGATGACGACGCGCAGGTTCGAGCCGATGGCGGAGACGCTGAGCTCGGAGTGCGCGCGCTGCTCGGTGACCAAGGTCACGTGATGCGCCGCGTGCTCACCCGCTTCGAGCACCAGCGCTCGCTCGACGCCGGGCGCGAATCCCGGCGCCGCGGCGCTGACGAGGTGTGTCCCGGAGGCGAGATCTTTCACCTCGCAGGGCGACGATGCACAGCGCTCGACGCCATCCACGCGGACCGACAGACCCTTCACTTCGCTGCCGTCGGTCGTCGATGCCGTCACCGTGAGATCGCCGGTGCGCGGCCGAAGCACGAACGCGAGAGCACCGATGGTCACTGCGGCGAGTGCAATGCCGGCAACCCAGGGCCGCTGCGAGCGCTGCAACATCGGCGGGCGGCGCCACGGCGGCGGCGCGACGGAGCCGGCGACCGGCGGAATCGACGGCGACCGCGGATCCCGATCCACTTCGGGCCCCGGCGGTGGAAGCTGCTTCGGCAACGTGGGATCGCGGTCCGAACCCATCATCGGGAACGCCGGCACCTTGAGCCGCTGCACTTGCACGGTCGGCGTGAACTCGAGCGGAGAATCGGCCGAGAGCGGCGAGATCTGAATCGTCGGCGTATTCTCGGTGGGTCCGATCCCGACGGAACGCGGCGGGGCTGCCGCCGCGCGAGACTCGGCAAATTCGCCGTGACGCGAGGGCGGCGGAATCGTCCGGCGCATCGTGGGCGGGGGAACCGGCACCGGCGGCAACGAGGTCGCCGACGGCAACGCGGCGGCCGAGGGGAACGCCGGATCGGAAGGACGACGAAGGCCGGCGGGCACCGGCGCCGCGAGCGGTGGACGGCGCCCCGCGAGGTCGGGCAAGCCCGGCAGAGACGGCGGGGCCGCCATCGCGGCCAGTTCGTCCAAGGACGGAGGCGACGTGGGCGTCGGGTGATCGCCGCGCGGTTTGAGCGGCGCGCCGGTCCCTTCATCGTCCCAATCGATGGCGAGCGACGCCGGCAACGGCCGGGTCAAATCGTCGTCGGAGAGGCTCACCATTGCGAGCCGCGGCACGTCGGGGTCGGCGTTCGACACCGACGAATCCCATCCGGCGTCGAGCGACGCCGAGAGCAGATCCGCCGCGGACTTCGACGCGGCGCGAGCGTCACTCGACGTCTCGCGCTCTCCGGTTCCCGCGGGGACGTCATCGCCGATCGACGACGACGCGTCGGGAGCGACGACCCCGTCGGGCGACGCTTCGCCGATCGACTGCGTCGTCATCGGCACGAGCGGCGCCGAAACGGCGTCCTCGATCGCAGCGGCGAACGAATCGACGACCCCGTCGGTCGGTGCATCGACCGGCGCGGTCGCCAGAGCCTCGATGCTCGGCGGGGCCATCACGTCAGTCGATACGCTCGCCATGGCAGCGAGCACGGTCGACGACCCGCTCGTGTCTTCCGACGCGGCGCCGACGCCACCGGGCAACGTCGCGCTGTGGTCGTGCGCTCCTTCGGGGCTGCTCTGCGTGTCGGGCACGGCTGCCGTATCGGCGGCGCTCGCTCCGTCCATCGCAGTGGCCGCTTCGACGTGACCGACGTCGGTACTCGACGAGGCACCCGATGCGTGAAGAGACTCGTTCGCGTCTACCGCAACGTCGATGCCCGCCTCTTCCGAAGCGCCGTCATCCTCCATCACGAAGTCTTCGAGGGTCGGCATCTTGCGGCGCCGCGACGGCGGAGGCGGAGGCGGCGCGGACAGCCGCGACCGCGTGCCGGGAGCGGTGATGAGCGAGCCACCCGGCCTCGGCGGAGGCGGCGAGCTGCGGCGCGGTCGCATCGAAGGCGGAGCGGGAGGCGCGATCCCTCGTGCCGACGGCGCGGGCGGCGGACCGCTGCGCCGACTGACGGGAGCATCGTGCGTCTCTGCGCCGGACTCCGCTCGCTCGGTGCGCGGCGCGTCGTCGCCCACCGAGGATGGCTGCGCAGCGGAGAGTTCCGGAAAGAACTCATCGAGCAAGTTCGGCGAGGAGTCGGACGTCTTCATCGCTCGTGTCCCTTTTCTGTTACATGCGCGCGCCGTAACCGAAGCCCCTCGTGATTTCGGGCTAAACGGGCGAGAGGAGTCCTCTTCTGTAGCGCGGGCCGCCGGATCGTAGCGCGTCCGCCAGTTGCAGGAGTTACCTTTAGATCCCTTTCCATGGCGACCGGCGGTAGCGAGTCACCAGTGACCCTCTGACTTTTCGTCTCACTAAGAGGACGTGGCCGCTCACGTCCCCACGGCGCGCCGCATCGTGCGCTTCAGGTACTCCGGTGCTTCCGCAGCGTAAAAATATGGGTAGCGCGGATGTCCACTCGTTAGATCTTCGCGCATTTTCCCGTTCGAATCGAAGAAGAAGATCCGCGGAACGTACCCGCCGAATTTCTCATTGTAAGGTTCTAGCCAAGGTGGATTCTCGTCGTGGTTCTGTTTGACCATGACGAGCCCTTTCGCGAGTGCCTCGATATCCGGGTCGGCGAACACGGGTCCGAGCGCGCGGCAGTGCGGACACCAATCGGCGTAAACGAGAACCATGATCGGTTTCGATTGCGCTTTGGCGAGCGCGAGACCGTCCGCCCACGTGTGCCATTGGATGTCGCCGTGCCACTCGACCCCATTCGGCGAAGGGGCGGCGGGCGTCGGTTCCGCGACGGCCGTCGGCTGTGGTGGAGCGATCTGCGCTTGAACCGCCGCGGCGACGGCGGCCGGCTGTGCCGTTGCCGCGGCTGCGATGCTCGCGCCGAGGGTGCCCGTCGTTTCTTGCCCCAAGTGCGACGGCCCGGATTGGCAAGCAAGGAGCGCCAGTGACGCGCAAGTCGCCGCGCGGAACGAAAAACGATTCAGCACGCCAATTTCGTAGCACGCTGGTTTCGGCTTGCGCAAACCGAGCGGTTCTCGGCACCGTAATATGACGGACCGAAGCCGAAGCGAGCGCGAGGCACCTCCGTGAACCGCGTGGTCCGTCCCGTTGACGACGAACACTGCGACCACATCCGCTCCGCCAACGACATCATGCAGCGTCCACCGGTAGCGCGGCCAAGGCCAAACGGTGCGCGTTGGCTCCTCACGCTGCTCGGATCGCTCTCGCTCGTCGGGTGCCATCGCGGGATCGCCTCGCATGGTCACCACCGACGGCACGGCCACTTCGGTCTCACGCTCCCCCCACCTGTCGTGGAGGTCGACGCGGGGAAGCTCGAGCCGATGCCCGACCCGTCCGCATCGCCCAGCACAACGAGCCCGACTTCGACAGGACACGCGACGCCGTGATCCGCCGCGAGCCGCGCGGCGCGCCTCGACCAACGTCCTGGCGACGGGCCCTCGGGCTCTCCGTCGCGACGCTTCTTGCAGTCACGATGGCGAAGAGCGCGGGGGCCGCCAAGCGCCCGCCCGAGATCCGACACTCGCTCTGGTCGGATCTCGCCGTCGAGCGTCGCGAGCTCGGCAACGCGACGGTCCTCGTCGTGAGCCCCGAACCCGCGGCGGCAACCGTTGCAGTGTGTCTCGGCGCCATGGATGCAACGGGCGGCACGACCGTGTCTTGCGACGTCGCCCCCGCGGCCGAGCTGACGACCGTCGTCGAACGGTTGAAGTCGCTCACGGCATCCCCCAGCGCGTCCGAAGCGTCGACGGCGCCCCGCGAATCCCCGACGCCGACGCAGGACGTCGGCGAAGCGGCGGACACCGGCGACCGAGTGCGCGACCAGGCGACTCGCCACGCCGTCGCGCTCGCTCTCGAAGGCAGCCGCGCGCCCGACACTGCATCCGCGCGCCGCGTCCTCGTCGTCGTGGGCCGAGTAACGATGACCGACGCTGCGCCCCTCGTGACGAAGCTGTTCAACGCCGACGGAGCCGTGCCACCACCGCCCGCGCCGACCCGCGTGTTCCATCAAACCAGCGAACGACTCACCGTGCTCGACTCCGAGCTCACCACGCCGCTCGTTCGCACCGCCTGGATCGTCTCCGACACCACTCCGGAAGAGGACGCCGCGCTGCGCGTCGCGTTCGACCTACTCGCCGCGCGTCGCTCGTCGCGATTGCATCGACTCCTCGTGCGCGAGCGCAGCCTCTCGCATTTCGTCGAAGCGTGGCACGTCGCGCTCGACGGCGGAGAGCTCCTCGGCGTCGGTTTCGATCTCTCGTCACGCGCCAGCGTCGATCGCGCCCGGCGCTTCGTCGACGGCACCTTGAAGCAACTCCGTCTCGTCGGCCCCGCCCCCGTCGAGTTCGATCGCGCGCGCGCCCATCTCGCCCTCGGCGCGCTCCTCTCGTGGGAACGGATCGACACGCGAGCCCGCGATCTCGTCGAAGCCGAGCTCACTACCGGCAATGCGGCGCGCCTCTTGGCTCGCAACGCCGCGCTCGCCGGTCTCACCCGCGACACCGTGCGCCGCCTCTCCGGCGCGCGCCTCCTCGACTCGCACCGCACCACCGTCGAGGTCTATCCCGCGCTCTGGCCCGTCGACGATCCCCGCCTCTCGCGCCACGTCCTCTACACCGTCGTCGCCGGCGACACCCTCGACGGCCTCGCCGCCCGGTTCCACGTCACCGTCGCCCAAATCGCCCGCGCCAATGATCTGGATCCCAAATACGGCGTCGCCGTCGGGCAGCCGTTGTGGATCCCGCCCTAGGGGGCGGGAGTTTTTGTGTTTCGGTCGAAGCGTCGCGCGACTCCCCCGCGCTTCCAGAAACCCGCGCCGGGCTCGCCGGTAGTCTCACTCGGGAGAGTTTCTTGTGATTCGGTTTGCAGCATCGCTCGACCTTCGCGTGCTGCGAGCGACCCGCGCCGGGTTCGCCGGTAGTCTCACTCGCGCTTCATCGGTGGATCGCGATCTTGTCTGCCAAGACCGCAAGGTCGTGGCGTCGAACGGGTCCCTGCCCGTTCGAGCTCCGCTCGGCCTCCGACGTTTCGAGCTTCGATCACTCGAAGCACTGAAACGAAGCTCCGCTCAGCGTCTTCGGCGGGGGCCACGTGACGGGGAACGATTCGGTACTGCTGTCCGATTGCACGGTCACCCCGCCCGGTCTTCCCAGGATGCCCGCGTCGCCGCCGTACACGATCGACGAACTTACGGCGTAGCTCGCCGGGCCCACCGAAAACTGGATGTAAAATGAGTCGCTTAGACTCTCGGAGATGTTCGTGATGTGTCGCTCGGCGACGGCATCTTTCGGGCCGTAGAAGAGCCGATACGAACTGTCCGTCGCGTCGTCCACGGGGCGGGTGAGCAGGAACGTTTCTCCACTCGGATCGTCCGCGAAGAGAACGATGGCGACGTCGCCCGGGAGGTTTTTGACGGTGAACCCTTGAAGCGCGCTGGCGTCGACGACGGTGAGCGTTTCCGACGCGGCGCCCGGCTCGCCGATGAAACCCTTCTGGTCCGGTGGACCGAGCGCCATGGCCGTTGCGTGCCCGTCCTCTTCGTGGACGAGCAGCGCTTCGTAGTGCGCGCCGCCGTCGGAAAGCGGATCTGCCGCGTAAGAGAAGGAGTAATCGTTCGCCGAGCTTCCGGAGCCGTTCACGCGCTTTCGGCAGAGCGTGCTCCCCGACGAAACGAATACGCGATTCGTGTAACTGCCGTCCGTCGTTTGATCCGCTACGTAGAGCGTTCCGCTTTCGTCTTTTCCAACGCCGAGGATCTTCTCGAGCGTAATCGGCAACGCTTGCGGCGCGAGCGGATCGCACGCGGACACGGCGTCGCTCGACGCCGATGACGGCGAACCGGAAGAGCTACACGCGACGAGGCACGTCGCGAACACGAGAGCGCCGCAGGAACACCCGTTCCATTTCCTCACCATCACGAACGCACTCTCTCATTGTCGCGCGGGAGACGGCAAATCCGAAAAATTGCTCGAATGCTTTCACCGGCTTGCGATGAACGATCCGGCGGAGCTCAGCCGAGCTCCGCCGTTCATTGCGAATGGGAAAACGCGGGTGTTTTCAGCGTAGAGCGAGGCGGACCAATGTGCCGATGACCTGCTGAAACAGCGCGGTGATTTCCGGCTCGAGTGGTCCGACCCAGCCGAACGCCTGCGCGGTTTCCCAGCATGCGAGCACTTCACGTGCGGACGCGAGTGCCGATTGATAGCGGCTTGGCGATTTTTTCCGCGCGAGTAGGCGCCTTCCGCCACGTTCAACGGCACCGAAATAAGCGCGCGCTCCATTTGATCGCCGAACGCCGAAGAACGCCTGCGCACCTCAGGCAATAGCAGCGCCAGCCTTCGAACCAGCTCGAGCACGACGGGATAGATCTTGAGTGTCATCGGAACCTCCGTGGGGTTGCTGTCCCGACCGGGGACAACTCGTCTCCCACCCGCGCGCGCAGGCCGACTCCAGGCTGCTCACGAGCGAAGCGAGCGAGCACCGCCGGTTGCCGGCGGCTCAGGCCTGGAACCGGCCGAGCACGCGGGTACGCTCAAAAGTCCCAGCGGATCAAGGTAGGGTACCAGGTAACGCCAGAGGTCAGGCCCGCGCG
>DATBBD010000569.1:0-4593 GCA_036271175.1 Polyangiaceae bacterium
CACGCCTCGCTCGAGCATGTCGCGCGTGACCTTGTCGAGGTCGCTGGCGAACTGCGAGAACGCCGCCTTCTCGCGGTACTGCGCGAGGTCGAGCTTCAGCGTACCGGCGACGCTGCGCATCGCTTTGACCTGCGCCGAGCCGCCGACGCGCGACACCGAGATGCCGACGTTGATGGCGGGACGAACGCCCGAATAGAACAAATCGGACTCGAGGAAGATCTGCCCGTCGGTGATCGAGATCACGTTCGTCGGGATGTACGCCGAGACGTCACCGGCCTGCGTCTCGATGACGGGGAGCGCGGTGAGCGAGCCACCCGAGTGCGGGTCCTTCGCGATTTCGAGGTCCGGATCGTTCTTCTCTTTGAGGACCTTCTCGGCTTCTTCGTGACCGACGTCGCCGACGTGGATTTTCCCGTCGACGCCGCGGAACGCGTGATCGCCCGGCGGAATCTTCGTGCCCTTCTTCACGACGAACCAGAGGTTCGCCATCTTCGCGGCGCGCTCGAGGAGGCGCGAGTGGATGTAGAAGACGTCGCCCGGGTACGCCTCGCGGCCCGGCGGGCGGCGCAGGAGCAGCGAGAGCTGGCGGTACGCGACCGCTTGCTTCGAGAGATCGTCGTAGATGCAGAGCGCGTGGCGGCCGGTGTCACGGAAGTACTCCGCCATCGTGCAGCCCGAGTAAGGCGCGATGTAGAGGAGCGGCGCCATCTCGCTCGCGCCTGCGGTGATCACCGTCGTGTATTCCATCGCGCCGAACGACGCGAGCTTGTCGACCACGCTCGCGACCGTCGACTGCTTCTGACCGATCGCGACGTAGAAGCAGTAAACGCCCTGCCCCTTCTGGTTGATGATCGTGTCGATCGCGACCGCGGTCTTGCCGGTCTGACGGTCGCCGATGATGAGCTCGCGCTGACCGCGGCCGATCGGAACGAGCGCGTCGATCGCTTTCAAGCCCGTCTGGAGCGCTTCCTTCACCGGCTGACGCCACACGATGCCCGGCGCCTTCAGCTCGACGCGGCGGCGATGCGCCGTCTCGATCGGGCCCTTGCCGTCCACCGGTTGCCCGAGCGAGTTCACGACGCGGCCGACGACCGCCTCGCCGACGGGCACGTCCATGATGCGCCCCGTGCGCTTCACGACGTCGCCTTCTTTGATGTGCGAAGACTCTCCGAAGAGCGCGGAGCCGACGTTGTCGCTCTCGAGGTTCAGCACGAGCCCCATCAGATTTCCCGGAAACTCGAGGAGCTCGCCCGCCTGCGCCCCTTCGAGGCCGTAGATGCGCGCGATGCCGTCGCCCACGCTGATGACCGTTCCGGTCTCCATCGTCTGCGTGGCCTTCTCGTAGTTCTGGATGTTCTTCTTGATGATCTCGGAGATCTCTTCAGCGCGAAGTTGCATGTTCTTTTCTCGATCTCAGTTCGGAAGGAGTGCCTGTTTCAGGCCGTCGAGTCGGGTCTTGAGCGAGCTGTCGAGGACGAGGTCGCCGATGCGCAGGACCACGCCGCCGATGAGCGCGGGGTCGTGCTTCTTGTCGAGGACGACGCGCTTGTTCGAGAGCTTCTCGAGGGTCGCGAGGAGCTTCTGATAGAACGCATCGGAGAGCGCCACCGCGGTCGTCACTTCGGCGCGGAGCAAACCTTTTTGCGCATCGTTCATCTCGCGGAGCATCTGCGCGATCTCCGGAAGAAGGACGAGGCGGCGGCGATCGCCGAGAAGAAGGACGACGTGCTTCGCCGTTTTTGCGAGCGAGAGTTTGTCGCAGATCTCGACGAGGATCGCTTTCTTCGTCGGGAGCGGGACGATCGGGTTGTCGATCGCGATCTTCAGATCGTGGCTCGCCTCGTAGACCTCGGCGACCTTCGACACGTCGGCGACGAGCGCTTCGAGGTTGCCTTCGGTCTGCCCGAGCTCGAGGAGCGCGCGCGCGTAACGGCGAGAGACGTGCGCGGCGATCATGTGTGAAAGCCTTTGGCGTAGTCCGCTTGTAGCTTCGAGAGGAACTCCTCGGCGAGGCGCTCCTGATCGGCGGACCCCACGTTCGACTTGAGGAGCTGCTCGGCTTCCTTCGCTGCCTTCTCGACCGTTTCGCGGACGAGGTCGAGCTGCGTCTGTTTCTGCTCTTGGTCGACGATGAACTGAACGTCGCGCGCGAGCCGCGCCGCTTTCTCTTCGGCGTTGCGAACGATCACTTCCGCGTCGCCCTTGCCCGTCGAGACTTGCGATTGCTTCGCCTCTTCGGCGTCGGCCTCGACCTTTTCGAGCTTCGACTTGTACTTCTTCGAGCGCTGCTTGGCCTCGCTGAGGATCTTCTGCGCGTTCTCGATCGACGACGCGATCGCCTTCTTGCGATCGACGAGCGCCTCGGCGACCGGCTTCTTGCCGAAGCGGTAGTAGATGCCGATGAGGATCAAGAAGTTGATCACCATCGCGCCGTACGAGACGCGCGGGTTGTTGAGGAAATTCGACGTCCACCACTCCGGGGCGGCGGGCTCCTCTTCGACCTCGGCCTGCTCTTTTCCGTTCTCTTCGTGAGCGACGGACGCCGACGGCGGGGCGGCGACGGGATGAACGTTGTTCTGCCGGTGGTGCTGCTGCTGCTGCGCGAGCGCGCTCGTGGGCAAGAGCGCGAGCGCGACGATGATGACGAGCTTCTTCATCCCGCCACCTCGCGGCCGAGCACGCGCTTGGCGAAGTCCTTGGCGAGCTCGCGCGTCTGCGGTTCGAGGGTCGAACGAACCGCCGCGGCGTCCTTCTGGATCTGCGTGCGCGCGTCGTCGACCTTCTTCTGCGTCTCGGTCCTGACCTTCGTCAGCAGATCGCTCTCTTTGCGCAGACCTTCGGCGCGAAGCTTCTCACGCTCGGCCGCACCTTCCGCGCGCGCCTTCGCGACTTGCGCGTTGTACGAGGTCATCGCGTCGGCCGACTCCTCGTCGATCCTGCGCGCTCTCTTGATGGCGCCTTCGATGCGCTTCTCGCGCTCCTCGAAGAGCTTCAACATCGGGTCGAACAAGAGCGGCTTGAGGACGAGCCACAGGACGATGATGAACCCGACTTGGACGAACAGCGTGGCGTCGAAGTCGAGGTTCACTCCGCCGGCGGCAGCGGCGTCGCCGCCAGAGACCGTGAGGAACACAACATTGCTGGATGTCAGCGAAAAAGTCGCAACCATGGTGGGGACGCGTCGCGGCCAAGTACCACACCGCGCGCCGCGTGTGTAGGGGGCGTAGGGTCGTTATTTCCCGCGCGCCAGCTTCTTCAGCGTCATGTTCGCGGCGCGGGTGCGCACCGGAATCGCCGTCACGCCTTGCGTGTCGCGGAGCGAAGCGGTGGCGCTGGCCAGCGAAGGAATCGTGCTGGGCGCCGGCGGAATTCTCGCGGCGATGCGCGCGCGCGGCGGCGGCGGAAGCGGCGTGTGCCGTTGGAAGCCGGGCGGTGCCGGAACGATCCCCGACACCGTGATGGGCCGCGTGAGATGGATGGGCTCGGCCTCCGAAAACGGCGGCGGAATCGAGCTCGGCCGCGCCGGCGTCTTTTCGTCCTCGTAGGCCGGGCGCATCGCGCGGCTCGGCGCTGGTTGTTCCTCGAAATCGAACTTCGACGCGAGCGGCGGGCGCCGCGTGGGTGCATTTCGGCGGTCTTCGAAGCGAAGGAGCGGCGGCGTGCGCACGAGACGAACGCGACCCGTCACCGGGTCGGTCGCCGCGAACAGCATCGGACAACCGACGCGCGGCAAATCGACGAGCCCACCCTCGGCCGTCACGTCGAGCGCCGCGAGGTACTGCGCGCCGACGATGCGCTCGGGCACGCGCTCGGCGCCGTTGCCGAGAGGGGCCCGACCCGAGTGGCCCACCGCCCAGCGGCAAATGCCGTCGGCGTCGAGCATGAAGACGCCGGATTGGGTATACGCCGCGTACACGATCTCCATCGCGCGCGAGGAGTGTGCAAGCGTCGAGCCGCCGGATCACTCGCGATCAGCGTTTGTGTTTTCGCGGGTTTTCGCGACCCGTCGCGACCTTTCCATGGACAGCTCGCGATCCAGAGCTGGATCTAGCGTTCCCGTAAGGTTCCTGCCCGGCGGTACGGCTCACGACGAGCTGCGCGCCTTCGGGACCCATCGCCGGCCGCACGCTCGCGAACCCTTCCGCCTTCGCGAAGCCCGCGAGATCGCCTTTGTGCGCCTCCATGTGATCGCTGAAGCGCGTCCAAAACGCGCGCGCCGCTTCGTCGGGCAGCGGTTTCCCGTCGACGATCACCGTGAGCTTCGCCATCGCTAAGCGCTCGTCCCGAGCCCGAGGTCGTTCTCGATTTCTTCGGCGTGCTTTGCGGGGTCGACGGTTCGATAAATCTTCACCACGTTTCCATCTTTGCCGATCACGATCGTTTCGCGCATCTCGATCGTGACGCCGAGCTTGTCGATGTACTTCGAGGCGACGCCGAACTTCTTCGCGAGCTCCATCTTCGGATCGGAGACGAGGTGGAACGGAAGCTTGTGGTGCTCCGCGAACGCCTTGTGCGATTCGTCCGTGTCGACCGAAATTCCGACGAGGACGACGCCGCTCTTCTGCAGCTTGTCCCACGCGTCGCGAAACGCGC
>DATBBD010000570.1:0-4289 GCA_036271175.1 Polyangiaceae bacterium
CAACCCCAAGGCCGCTCCAAATATTCGGATATTCATGGCTTCCTGTCCCCTCGAGTACGGCGGCGGTCGACGTCCGGATACATTCGCCCGAACGCATGCGATACCACGATTGTTCCGGCGGCTCACCCCGACGGCTCCTCACCTCAGAGTCAGACGCGCGAACTTCGCACGAGCCGACGTAGTTTTTTTATGAACGGCGCCGACATCGGGCACTTACGAGAACGACGAAGCGATTTCCTCGAGCGATGACGAACCGCCGACGGCAACATTTTCCGCGATGGCTCGCCTCGTCTGGCCGCACTTTTTCATTCGTCGTGGTCGGCTTGTCGTGCGTGGCGGGTGTCGGCGGCTGCCGCAAACGGCGCGCCGTCGAAACTACATCCACTCCTCTTTCGGCGAAGACGACCGTCACCCGCGGCGACGCGTCGCCTTCGTCGAGGGCGGCCAGCAGCGCCGCACCGTCGGCAGCGGCATCCGCGACATTCGAACCGCTCGCGTCGTCGGCCGATGCTCCGGCGCGCCACCCGCTCGGGCCGCTTCATTTTCTCGCCATCGGCGGCGGGGCGACGCCGGAGAGCACCGAAGTCTCGCTCGAGCAAGACATCGCGCTCGTCGAGCAAACGTTGCCGGGGCCCGGTGCGGTGCTCTTCGCGGGGGGTAGCGGGTCCGAAAGCGTGCGCGAGCTGGACCCGAATGCAGGCGGCGACACCGTGCTGCTCGAGCTCGGCGATCTCTTCAACCCGCGCCAAGGCCGGCGAAGCCGATACCGACCGAGTCGCTTCGCGTCGGAGCGTGCGACCGTCGACGGCGTGGAGGCGCGCCTCGGCGAAGCGCTGTCGCAAGGGGACGGTCCGCTTCTCGTGTACGTCGCCGCGCACGGCGACCAAGGAACGACGCCGCGCGACAACTCGATCGCGCTCTGGGGTGGGCAATCGTTGACGGTGAAGGACGTCGCGGAAATTCACGAGCGTCACAAGCGCCCGCTCCGGCTCGTCGCGACGTCGTGCTTCTCGGGTGGATTCGCCGAGCTCGCGTTTCAACACGCCGACGAGCACGCCGGCCCGAGTCGCGTCGCGCGTTGCGGGCTCTTCGCGGGGACCTGGGATCGCGAAACGAGCGGGTGCGACGCGAATCCGGATCGGCGCGCCCAGGAGAGCTACGGGCTCCACTTCATTCACGCGCTCGGCAAGACCGACAAGGTCGGCCATCCCCTGCCCCTCGAGGCGCTCGATTACGATCACGACGGCAAGGTGGGGCTCCTCGACGCTCACACCCGCGCGCGCATCGCGAGCGTGTCGTTCGACGTGCCGACCACCACGTCCGAGCGGTGGCTTCGCAGCGTCGAGCACGGCAAAGCGCCGATCGATCGGAAGATCCTCCCCGAAGATCTCGCCGTCGTCGATCAGTTGGGAAAAGCGCTGGGGCTTCCGGACGAAGCCGCGGTCGAACGAAAATGGAAAGCCGTGGAGCACCAGCTCGACGAGCTGAACGACGTGCTCGACGATGCCGAGGACGACCTCGACGGGCGCACCGCGTCGTTGACCTCGGCGCTGCTCGAACGGTGGCCGATGCTCGACGACGCGTACAACCCCGACTTCGGCGGAACGTTCGCGAAGAACCGCGACGCGATCGCGCAGATCCTCGAGAGCTCCGACGATGCGACGGCGCACCGCGAAGCCGAGGGCGCGGTCGATGCCGCCGACGCGCGCGTCGCCGAAGCGGAAGTCGTCGAGGCTCGCGTGCTCAGGTTGCGCCGCGCGTACGAGACGTTGCACAAGGCGTCCGCGTTGTTGCACCGCGGAGGCAGCGCCGCGGATTACTACCGCGCGCTCCTCGAGTGCGAACGCGCGCCGCCGTGATTCACTGTTGCGGCGCAGTTCGCACGAGCACGCCGCTACCCGTCCACGGCGAAGTCAAGCCTTCGAAGTGGAGCGCGTTCCCGTCGAAGTAGCCGTCACAATCGTACGGAACGCCGGTGTCGTCGTAGAACGTCATCTTCAGGTGGTCGCCGTCCGCTTCGACGACGCGGTAGGTGCGGGTCGCCTGGGCACCGACGCCGTTCGCGACGAAGTGCGCCCCGTCGAACGTGACGACGAGATGGCCGACCTGCAGTTGGAGGAGCTGCGCGAGCATCGGCTCGAGAGACACCTCGGGCTGGAACTGATTCAAGACCCAGGAGCCTTTGAGCCGCTCTCCGGCCGAAGCGAGATCTTGCGCGGCCATTTGCGAGGACGTCATCCCCGACGACGCGCAAGCGACGAGCGCCGGCGCCGGCAGCGCGAGCGAAAGGGCGGCAAAGCCGGCGCGAATGCCGCGTCGCGCGCGAATGAAGAGTCCAGATCGAACGTGCACGGCATTTTCCCCTGCGGTCATCCGACGCCACTGTAGTCGATCGGGGTGAGCGGGGGGTGCGACAGTAGGCGGGAGGGTCATGCGATGGCCGTGCGACCTCGAACGGCGGGTCGAGCATCGCGCCGCGCGGGGCGAGCGAGCGAGCGAGACGGAGGGATGACTCGGGCCGTCATCGGCGTCGTTGAAGACGGGGTCGCGCGGATACGCTGCGCGAGCGATACTGAAGGGTCCACCGATGCTATTCGCGTTCGCTTCGCGCACTGGGATGCCCATTGCGCTCCTCGCGCTCCTACTCTCCGAAGTCCGTGAACCTCACTGGCCCGAAGCCGCTACTCAGCGCCGGGCGCCGTGCGCAACGTACTTGTCTCAAGACATTCGCTTCGTCGAACAACAACCGGTTTGCGTGGGCGCCAATGGTTGGTCGGCGGGCGATCTCGGTCGCTCGGTGCTGTATCGCGTACGCCGCAACGGCAACGTGCTCAGCGTCGGCTACTTCTTCTATTGGTCCACCGAGCGCCCGTGGGGAAACAACGTGTACTCGTACACGTTGCTTCCGGCACTTCTTACGGACGCCGTCTACAGTCACCTGCTCTACGTGCTCCCGGGGATCAAAGACGTTCTTTACGGCTCCGGCGACGTCGAAGGCGTCGAAGTGAATTTCGAAGACGCGGGAGATGGCACCTTCTCGGTCAAAGACGGGCTCGCCGATGACGGCCACCACGACCCTGTTTCGCTCAGCGCGAGCGAGCTCTTCGACGATCGCGGCCGTCTCGTGTTCGTCACCGACGTCTGGAGTCACCAGCTCGGTGCGCACGGCGGAGCGGCGTTCGCGCGTTCGCGAGCCCACGATCTCGTCTGCTACGGCCCATTGACCATCCGACCGATGACGCCCGAGACCGCGCAATCATTTCGCCTCGGCGACGAACGAACACCACGACGCGCCGGTCCGGCGTGGCACGCCGTGCAGCCGCTTGACGACGAGAACGTATCCATACAAACCGATAAGCGATGAGCGCCCTGCCGACCAAGGAGCCTGCCACCGACACTCACGAGGGCGAGCTCGTCGACATCGCGATCACGGCGCGGTCTCGCGATCTCGGCGGTTTCTCGGTGCGCCGCGTGCTCCCGGCGATTCAGCGTCGGTCGGTCGGGCCGTTCGTATTCTTCGATCACATGGGCCCGGCAAAAATGGACCCGGGCCAAGGCATGGACGTGCGACCGCATCCACATATCGCGCTCGCGACGGTCACGTATCTCTTCGACGGGCAGATCCTTCATCGAGATAGCCTCGGCAATCGACAGATCATCGCGCCCGGCGAAGTGAACTTCATGGTCGCCGGACGCGGGATCGTCCATTCGGAGCGGAGCCCCGACGAGGCTCGCCGCACCGGCGCGACCTTGCACGGCATCCAGACGTGGATGGCGCTGCCCCTCGATGACGAGGAAACTGAACCGCGCTTCGATCACCATGGCGCGAACACGATCCCCATCGTCGAGCGCGACGGCGTGCGACTCGCGATCGTCCTCGGCTCGGCCTATGGCGGGACGTCGCCCGTTCGTGTGCTCTCGAAGACGCTCTACGTCGACGCCGCATTGCCCGCTGGCGCGACTTTGGTGCTCCCGGGCGACGTCGAAGAGCGCGCGGTCTACGTCGCGGAGGGTGCCATCGTCTGCGACGGAAAAACCTTCGAAGCCGGCACGATGCTCGTCGCGAAACCGACGCGCCACTTCGAAGTCGGCGCCGAACGACCCAGCTGTCTCATGGTGATCGGCGGACGGCCGCTCGGGGAGCGGCACGTGTTCTGGAACTTCGTGTCGAGCTCGAAAGAACGCATCGAACGGGCGAAAGCGGATTGGAAAGCGGGCCGTTTCCCGAAGGTGCCGGGCGACGACGTCGAGTTCATCCCGCTTCCCGAGTAGCCAGCAGCGGCGAGTCG
>DATBBD010000571.1:0-7927 GCA_036271175.1 Polyangiaceae bacterium
TTCTT
Source organism: Polyangiaceae bacterium (assembly GCA_036271175.1). Classification (GTDB taxonomy): domain Bacteria; phylum Myxococcota_A; class Polyangia; order Polyangiales; family Polyangiaceae; genus DASZVB01. The sequence continues at coordinate 6 of DATBBD010000571.1, forward strand.
CTCCGAACACCTCGACGCCCGCGCCCGGCTCGATCGAGACGCTCGCGGTGGGCACGAGCTCCATCAACAGCGTCGCGAGGTCGATGCGCCCGCGGCGCACTTTCGACGACGACCCCGGGGCGTCGAGCTCGCTCAACAGGCCGATCGCGTCGTCGAGCACGTTCAAGCTCGTTTCGACGCGCAGATCCGGCATCGTCGTGATCATCGGATCGGCCGGCGGCGGCTGCGTGAGCAAGGTGACGTCCTGCCGCAGCACCTTGGCGGCGCCTCGGGCCTCTTGAGCCAAGAGCCACCCGAGCTCCTGGCGAGTGAGACGTCCCGTAGTCACGACGTCCCAATATGCCACTCCTCACGTACGGGCGGCCATCGTTCTTTGGGGGTGGGCATCGTTCCGTCCTGCAGGCTCGACTCGGCGTCGCACGAGCGCCGAGGGTAAGATGGGCACGGATGCGCGCTTACTTCGCCTTTCTAGCGGCGCTACTGTCGCTCTTGTCGCCCTTCCTCACGGCCTGCGGGAACGGCTCGGCCGCGAGCCCGTTCGTCGATTCGAACGACGCGGGCGCAGATGCGCCGCCGCGACGAAGCGACGCGGGCACGAACCCGCCTCCGCCACTCGGCGACGCCGCCGCAACGGATTCGGGGCCGCTCGTGCTCGGCGCGCCATGTCTCGTCGATGGCGATTGTGACGACGACGTCGCATGCACGGTCGACCAGTGCGACCCCGAGGCGCTTCGTTGTCGCTTCACGCCCGACGATACGTCGTGTGACGACGGCGTGTATTGCAACGGCGTCGAGCAATGCGTCGCGGGGCTCGGGTGCAGCCCCGGTGAACCGGTTGCGTGCTCCGACGGTACGTCGTGCACGATCGACGCCTGTGACGAAGCGACGCACGCCTGCACGCACACCCCGCGCGACGCCGACGGTGACGGTGACCCCGACGGCAATTGTCCGGGCGGCCACGACTGCAACGACCAGGACCCCAACGTGTCGAGCCTGCACGCGGAGATTTGCGGGAACTCCATCGACGACAACTGCAACGGCCAGGTCGACGAATCGCCGTGCGTGAGCCCACAGTACGACACGTGCGTCGATCCGCTCGGCGTGACGGCTTCCGGCGAGTTCACGCTGTCGCCCGTGGCGGCGAAGCTCGACTACGCCGCGAGCTGCGTGAAGACCGGCTCGGGTTGGACTGACCTGGTCGTCGCGATTCACGTTCCCGAGGGCGCGCCGACCGATGTCGACGTGGTGGCCACGACGAACGGCGACGTGGGCCTCGCGAGCGCGACGACGTGCGGCGATGCGTCGAGCATCGATGCGTGCGACGCGAGCACGGCGGGCTCCGGCGGCGTCGCGCGCATTCGTCTCCGCGCGCTCGCGAGCGGCGCCTACCCAGTGTACGTCTTTACCGATTCGGGGTCGCCGATCACGCTCGCGGTGGACTATGTCGCGCCGGAGCCCGCGCCCGCCAACGAGACGTGCGGCACCGCGGCCTCGCTCACCGACGGCGCGCACGTCGACGTGAATCTCACCGGCACGAAGATCGACGTCGTGAGCGACTGCAAGGGGAGCGTCGGCGATCTGGCGTACGCGTTCGAGCTCGCGGAGCCCCGCGATGTGCACGTCTTCGCGACGCCGAAGGACGCGGACGGCACCCCCATTCTCTCTCTCTTTGCAGGGACGTGTGCACCCGCGAGCGAGCTGACGTGCCGTGTGGGGACGAACACCGAGCTCTTCGCCCGGGCGCTCTCGGCGGGACATTATTTCCTCGTCGTGGGCGCGACCGGTCCGACGGATCTCGACGTCGTGTTCGAAACGGCGGCGCCCACGGTGGCTCCCGCGGACGAGAATTGCAGCGGTTCGCCGTCGCTCGTGCCGTTCGTGACGACCGACGTGTCCCTGAGCGGGCACGTCGACGACATTCACGACGGTTGCTCGGTGGGCACGCCCGACGCAGCGTACGCGCTCTCGCTCTCGCGCACGTCGGACGTCATGCTCGTCCTCGGCGTGTCGTCCGGTGATCAGGGGTCGGTGAGCCTCGTCGGAGCGACGTGCGGCGCGAGCGATTTGTCGTGCGCGACCGGCACGGACGCGCCGGTTCGCGCCGAAGCCGACGGCGTCCCCGCCGGCGTCTATCACGCCGTGGTCGAATCGGAGCTCGGCGAACCGGTGACGATCACGGCGCTGGTCCGCGCGGCGACGGCTCCGGTGCTCGTCCCGTTCGCGGACGCTTGCGCCGACGCCGCGGAAGTCCCCGCCGACGGAGGGTTCTTCCAGGGCAACACCGCGAACGCGACCGACGACTTCACGGCGAGCTGCGACCTCGGCGGGAGCCGCGGCTCGCCCGATCAGTTGCTCCATCTTCGGCTCGACAGCCCGCGGCGCGTGGTGCTCGACGCGCGCGGCAGCCAGTACACCACCCTCCTCGACGTCCGGACGGGCACGACGTGTCCGGGCGACGAAGTGACCGGCGGGTGCTCCGCCGGGTTCACCTCGGACCGGAGCTACGTCGACCTCTCCTTGCCAGCCGGCGATTACTGGATTCAGATCGACGGCTACGACGACGATTCGGGTCCCTGGGACCTCGAAGTGTTCGTGGGTCCCCCTTGATGCTCATGCTCACTCGGATCGCGGTCATCGCGTTGAACACGTACCGCGAAGCGGTGCGCGCGCGCCTGCTTCACGGCCTGTTCGCGGTCGCCCTCGCGACGGCGGGGTACAGCCTGGTCGTCGGCCAGTTCGCGCTCCGGAGCTCGCTCCGCGTCATCAGCGATCTCGGCGCGGCGAGCGTGTCGGTGTTCGGCATCGTGGTCGCGGTCGTGCTCGGCGCGACGTCGCTTTACCGCGAGCTCGAGCTGAAGACGATATTTCCGATCCTCGCGCGGCCGGTACGGCGCACCGAGTACGTGGTCGGCAAATACTTCGGCATCGTGGTCACCGTGTTCGTGTTCATCGCCGCGGACTCCGGCGTGCTCCTGTTCGCGATCGGCACCATGACCGACGCGCCGCTCACGGCGTCGCTCGCGCTCCTCGGCGGGAGCTTCGCCGGCGCGCTAATCGTCGCGTGGAAGGTTCCTCGAGCGAGGACGTACGTGCCGGTCTTGCTCGCCATTGCGCTCGCTCTCGGCGGGGCGGCCGTCACCGGCGGCGCACCCGACGAACGGCGCGTGGTGCTCGGCGCGGCGCTCCTCACGCTCGGCGAGGTGGCGATCGTGACCGCCATCGCGATCGTCTTTTCGTCGTTTTCGTCGCCGTTTCTCACCGCGATTTTCACGTTCGGCTCGTTCGTGGTCGGGCGCTCCGCCGATACCCTGGCGCACATGCCGTCGCGCATCTTCGGCACGCCGATCCACGACGCCGCCGTCGGTTTGTCGAAGATCGTGCCGAACTTGATGGTGTACGTGCCGCCGCGCTCGCTCCTCACGGGCGAGTCCATCGGCATTTCGCTCGCCGATTATCTGGGGCTCGCCGCGCTGCAATCGGCCGCGTGGAGCATCTGCCTCCTCGCGTTCGCGAGCGTGCTCTTTCGGCGGCGCGACTTCTTATGAAGGGGTCGCACGTCATCCTCGAGAAGGTCGGGTTGGCCTTGCTCGTCCTCGTGCTCGCGCTCTCGGCGCTGACGGGTCGCGTGATCTTGGACGGCGAAGACGAGCTCCAGCAAAGCGATCGCGCGTTCGACAAAGGCGATCTCCGCGATTCGATTCTCCACGCCCGGCGCGCGGCGGTCCTCTACGCGCCGGGTGCCCCCCATGTCTCGGCGGCGTACGCGCGTCTCGGCGCCATCGCGGTCGGCGCCGAATCCGCGGGCGACTCTGCCGCCGCGATCGCGGCCTGGGGCGCCATTCGCAGCGCGGCCCTCGAAACTCGCCATTTCACGACGCCGCGCGCCGCCGATCTCGAGCGCGCCAACGCCAATCTCGCGCGCTTGCAGGCTGTCGATAGCCACGGCGCGGTGGACCCGGGCCGGCTCGCCCGGACCCTCACCGAGGACGAGTCGCCGCGAGCGCCCTGGGTCGTCGTGCTCGCGCTCGGGTTTCTGTTGTCGGCGGCCGGCCTCGGGTGGGGCATCCACCGCGGAGGGTCGATTTCCGCTGGAGATTCGCGGAAGCGGCTGCTGGCGCCGGGGCTTCTGGCGCTCCTCGGCGTCGCTTGTTGGACCCTGGCGGTCTATCGGGCGTAAACCTGGGCCCATGCCGGCCGAACCGCCCTCGACGGACGAGCTCGGCCGGGAAATTTCGGCGTTCGTCGACCATCTCGCGCACCAACGCCGGTGTTCCGAGCACACGGTGACCGCCTATCGCGGCGACCTCCTGCACTTCGCGGCATTTCTGCGCGCGGCGGCGCCAGGCTCCGTCGCGCCGAACGACGTGACGAAGCTCTCGCTCCGGGCGTGGCTCGCCGAGCTCGCCAAGACGCTGACGACGTCGAGCGTCGCGCGGAAGCTCGCCGCGGTGCGCGCGTTGTTCCGATACCTCGTGCGCGCCGGCCGCGCATCGAAAAATCCCGCGGCACTCGTGCGCATGCCGAAAGTGCGCCGCCGCATGCCTGCGCTGCTCGACGCGGACGCCGTCGCCGCCATCGTCGAAGTGCCCGCTTCGTCGCCGCTCGGCACCGAGGCGTCGCGCGCGCGGGACGCGGCCCTCCTCGAAGTGATGTACGGAGCGGGGCTCCGCGTGAGCGAAGTCGTCGGGCTCGGCGTCTCCGACGTCTCGTTCGGCGACCACAGCGTCCGCGTACTCGGCAAGGGCAAGAAAGAGCGCGTCGTCCCGCTCGGCAGCAAAGCCGAGACGGCGCTCCGCCACTATCTCGAGCATCGCGCGTCGCTCGGTCACCCGCGCCGCGGCATTTCGGACGTCGACGCGCTCTTTCTCGGCAGGCTCGGTCGTCGCGTCGGCGTTCGCTGGGTGCAAAAGCTCGTCCATCGATACGGCGCGCTCGGTGCCGGCCGACCCGATCTGCACCCTCACGCACTCCGGCACTCGTGCGCGACGCACATGCTCGAGGGCGGCGCGGATCTCCGCGCAATTCAGGAGCTTCTCGGTCACTCCAGCTTGTCGACGACGCAAAAGTACACGCACCTCACGCTCGATCGGTTGCTCGAAGTCTACGATCGGAGTCATCCTCTCGCGCGCGCCGACCATGACGATTGACGCGGGACACCCAGCGCTTCCGGTTTCCGGTGCGCACTCGAGCGGACCGCCGCGCATCGGCGGCGCGGATCGGTTCGTGGCGTCGCTCGGCGGCGTCTCGGTCGCCACGGCCGTCGTGGCGTTCGCGGACGCGCATTTCGCGTACCACTCGGACGCGTCGCGCGCGGCGCCGCGTCTCGCGTTACTCCTGTCCGACGCGGGCGTCGTCGCGCCGCTGTCGCTCGCCGTCGGCGCGGTGGTCGGCGTCGCGGCAATCTTCGTCGTTCCCGGGCGAGCGCCGTCTCTACTCGAGCTCGCCGAGCAGCTCGGGCAAGGCGCGAGGGAGGCACGCGCGCGTCGCTCCGCGGTGATCGGCGCGTCGCTCCTCGCTGCATTCGCCGCGCTGGTGACGGACGCCTACGTCGCGCGTTCGATTTTGGGTGGGGGGCTCCCTGCGCGCCTCTCGGGGGCGTTGATGGCGGCGGTGACGGCGCTGCTCGTGTGCCTCGTCGCGGCGATCGTCTCGTCGGCGGCAAACGCCGCGGAGCATCGTCGCTTTCGCCTCGCGTCGCCGAAGACCGTGCTCGCAGTAGCGACCACTATAGTGGTCGCATTGATGGCGCTCGGCATCGTCAGCGGAAACACGAACGGCGACGGCGGCGTCTTCGGGATCCTCGGCGTCTTGAAACGCGACGAGCTCGACTTGCGCGGCGTCGCGCTCCTCGGCGTGCTTTCGGTGGGCGCGTGGACCGGCGGAGTCGTCGCGCAGCGTTTCCGTGTCGGAACGTGGCTCGTGCTCGCCGCGTTGCCCCTCGCGCTCACCGCATACGCGGGCGGCCCGGGCCTCGATCGACGCGCCGTCGCGCTCGCCATCGAACGCGGCGCGCCGCTCGCGTCGCACGTGTTGCCGATCTTGCGCCGCATGACCGATCACGACGGGGACGGCGCGAGCCGCGCGTTCGGAGGCGGCGATTGCAACGACCACGATCCGCGCATTTCGCCCGCCGCGGACGACATCCCCGGCAACGGCATCGACGAAGATTGCTCCGGCTCGGACGAGGCGCCGGTCGCTCCGCGTGCCGCGCCGGGCGGGCCGAGCGCGAGCGCCGCAGCGTTCGTTCATACCCATTTTCCGAAGGGCATGAACGTCGTATTGATCACCGTCGACACGCTCCGGAGCGACCTCGGCTACGCCGGCAATCCCCGCCCGGTCTCGCCGCACCTCGACGCCCTCGCGAAAGACGCCGTCGTGTTCGACCGCGCCTACTCGCTCGCGTCCTACACCGGCAAGAGCGTCGGTCCGCTCCTCATCGGCAAATACCCGAGCGAAACCCGGCGCACGTTCGACCATTTCGATCGCTTCGACGCGCGCGAGACGTTCGTCCAAGAGCGCCTCCGACGCGCCGGGATTTTCACGCTTACCGCTCAGGGCCACTGGTACTTCGCGCCCGAGACCGGGATCGGACGCGGCTTCGACGTCGAAGATCGCTCGGCCGCGCCGAAGGTGCCGCAAGCCGAGGGCGACCGCACCGTGAACGGCGACAAGTTGACCGACGCCGCGATCCGGCTTCTGCAGAAACCGGAAAACGTCGCAAAGCCCTTCTATTTGTGGGTGCATTACCTCGACCCCCACGCCGCGTACGTCCCGCATCCGGAGTTCGACTTCGGGAAGAAGAGCCGCGATCTGTACGACGGCGAGGTCGCATTCGAGGATCACCAGGTGGGCCGGCTCATCGACTTCGTGCGAGAGAGCGCGTTCGGCGATCGCACGGCCATCGTCGTGACGGCAGATCACGGTGAGGCGTTCGGCGAACACGGGCTCTTTCGTCACGGCTTCGAGCTCTGGGAAGAGCTCGTCCATGTTCCGCTCATCGTCTACGTGCCGGGCGCGCCGCCGCATCACGTGACGGTCGCGCGGAGCGCCATCGACGTCGTTCCGACGTTGCTCGAGCTATTTTCGGTCGCGCCGCCTTCCGGCAACGGTGCGGATTTCGTGTCTGGCCAGTCGCTGCTCACGGACGTCGTCGACGAATCGTCGAACCCCGAGGTTCGACCGGTGTTCATCGACATGAGCGCGGGACCCTACAACGACGAACGGCAAGCGCTGATCGACGGCAACTCGAAGCTCATCGCCACCAACGGCCGTCCGATCGGTCTGTACGATCTCGCCGCCGACCCCGGCGAACGCCACGATTTGCTCTCCGACGGCCCAGCAACCGCCGCAGTCTCGAAGTTCAAAGCGTTCCGCCGCGGCGTTCGCTCTATCGCGCCGGATCGCTGATTTGCGAGCGGAACTCGAACGGGCAGGGACCCGTTCGACGCCAGACCCTGATCAGTCTTGGAGGGCCAGATCGCGATCTACCAATGAAGCGCGAGCGAGACTACCGGCGAGCCCGGCGGGCGCATCTCTTAGGACGCGATAGTCGCGCGAGGTCCCTTGCGGATCTCAAGAAATCTCCAGCACCTCAAACCGCGCCCGCCAACGCTTCCGGCACTCCCAGCAACCCCGCGAGCCCGCCCGTGTGAATGAAGAGCACGCGCTTCGGCTTCGGGTCTTGATGCGCGAGCGCGAACAAGGCTTTCCCGGAGTACACCGGATCGAGGACGAGCCCGGTGCGGCGCGCGACGTCGACGAGGAATCTCAACTGTTCGTCGCTCATGACGCCGTACGCGGGGCCCTTGAAGCGATCGTCGATCACGAGGGGGGCGGGCGCGCCCAAGCTCGGCTCGAGCGCGCGCGCTTCGGCGATGATCCGCGACGTCACGTTTTCGAAGTAAGCGCGATCGTCGCAAACG
>DATBBD010000572.1:0-3471 GCA_036271175.1 Polyangiaceae bacterium
CTCAGTCCCCGACGTCGAGATGTTGCGCGCCCCGTAGGGTTGTCCGAGCTCCCACAGCTCGACGCGCAACGTCGCGGGCGTCGGCGAGAACACGCGAAAATAAAGTGGCGGCCGGATCGCCGTGCTCGGCGGAAGCGGCACATCGACGTCGGCGGTCTCGAGCGCGACGAGCCGCTCGGTGAGTCGCTCGTCGACGAGGCGGGCCGCATCGCGGCGCACATCGACGATCACCCAGTCGCGCGCTTCCGCCCGCGCGGGCTCGGCCCCCAAAAAAAGAACGGCGTTAGTAAGGATTAGGAGAAGCAGAAGGCTCGACCGCGGGAGCCGCGGACGGAGCTTCGCTCGGATGGTCTGGCTCGGCCGCCGACGACGACGGCCCGGGCGAGCGAGACCACTGCTCGAGCTCGACCTGCATGTCCGCGCTGCGTGGGCCGTCGGGGAACTCCTTCAAGTACTGGCCGGCAAGCTTACGCGCGTGGTCGAGATTGCCTTGCTCGGCGGCCATATCTACCTGCCGAGCGAGCGCATCTTCGGCGAAATCGCCGCTCGGAGACAAGGCTCTATACATCGCGAAGGCCTGCTCGGCCTCGGCGAGAGCGCCGGTCTTGGCGAGCTCGTTCCCGAGCATCCACGCGGCGACCGGCGCGTTCGGGTCCGCGCCGTGCTCGCTCACGATCCGGCGGAGTGCGAGGATCGCGCGATCTCGCTGGCCGGTCGCTCGCGCCACGTCGACGAGCGACATCAGCTCTTCGGCGTTTGCTTCGCGGAGCGCCGCGTCGAACCCGCCCGTCGCTTCGAGCGACGCGAGGGCCTGAACGTATTGCCCCTCATCGGCGAGCCGTTGCCATTCGAGGGGCGTCGCTTGCGCGCTGGGCAGCGGCAGCGCCGCAGATTCGACAACGACGTCGTCGGCGCGTCGCACCACCGCGACCCGATGTGACTGATGCGCGTGCGGGGCTTCGTGCAATGCCGCTTCCGCTTCGGCGGTCGGTTTGGCGGCAGGCGCCGCGGCGGTTTTCGCGACCACTCGCGGTTCGGCGCTCACCGTCGCGATCGGACCGGGCGCGGGGCCGCCGAGCCACTTTGCTCCGACGAAGATGCCGAGCGCGAACGTCGCTGCGGAAACGACGAGCCACGGCGCGACCGGCGATCGGCGCCGCACGTGGCCTCCCTCGAGATTCGCTTGCAGGCGCGCCCACACGCGATCGACGCGCGCGTGGTCGCCGTGGTCCTCGAGCACCTCGGCGGGGATCTCCGAAAAACTGCGTCGATCGCTCATGGCGACGACTCCCGGAGCGGAGACACGAAGTGCTCGGACAAGAAGTGTTGCGCGCGAGCGATGCGGCGCTTCGCCGTCGCGAGCGAACACCCGGAGAGCTCCGCGACGGCCTCCAATCGATGCCGCTCGACGTAGCGCAACGTCCAGGCGATGCGGTCGTTCGCGTGGAGCGTGCAGAGGAGCGCGTAGACCTGCGCGAGGAGCGCGCGCTGTTCCGGATCGGCCGCGGGCGACGCGACGGCGTCGAGATCGACGGGCTCGCCCGTCGGCGTCAGCCCGAGCGTGCGCAGCAAACGCCGCCGCCGCATGCGGCTCCGCACGAGTCGCACCACGATGGAACCGAGCCACGCGCGAAACGCGGACGGCTCGCGCAAATCGTCGAGGCGTGCGCGCGCGCGCAAGAAAGCGTCGTGCACGACGTCCTCGACGTCGGTCGCGCTGCCTTGAAGGCGCGCCGCGAGGTTCAACGCGAACGGCGCGTACCGTCGATAGAGCGTTTCGAACGCGCCGAGGTCGTCATCCGACGTGAGCGCGACGAGCTGAGCGTCCGACAGATGGGCGAGCGGGCCCTCGTTCGCGGAGCTCGACGCCGCGCCATCGGCGCTCGTCGGAACCAGTTTCAGCCGCGTCCGTTCGGGCACCATGCTCGAATCCTCTTGGGGGACAGACGCCCGTGAGTCAATTTTCGGCTCAGCGCTCGAGCGAGCGACCCCCCGAATTTCGCTACGACCCTAGTGATTCGAGAATTGTTTTGAGGGGGCACCCTGACTGGGCGTTCAGATTCATTGAAAAGCGACAGAAACGTGTGAGCCGATCCGACACGCTCGCGCATCTGGTGGGGGCGAGCCGGGTATTGGCCTGGCACGAAGACTCGTGTAGGAGGATTCCAATGAAGATTCATCACCTTGCTATCGTTCCGGCTCTGTTCCTCATGGTGGCGTGCGGCGGAAGCACGCCCGATCCCGAGACCCCCGCAAGCGAAGCAGCGGGCGCCTCGGAGGCGAAGCCGGCCACGGACGCGAAGCCGGCCGACGACGCGAAGCCCGCGGACGACTCGGCCAAGCCGGCCGACGACTCCTCGAAGCCCGCGGACGACAGCAGCAAGTAAGTCGCGCGAGCGATGCTGTGAAAGGACGGCTGGGGCAACCCGGCCGTCTGACTTTTGTGCGCACCCGTTCCCGCCGGTTTCGGCGATCGCGAACGGACGCGAGTCAGCCGCCGGTCGCCCCGGTCGCCGTCGAGAGGTCCACGACGAGGCGGGTACGCCCGATGAGCAGCTCGTCGCCGTGGACGAGCTCTTGTTCACCGCGGATGCGGACGAAGACGCCGGTGCGCGACCCGAGATCCGTCAGGACGACCACGCCGGCTTGCTCTTCGATGATGCAATGCTGAGCATCGACGAGCGGATCGTCCGCGAACACCAGGTCGCCGATCACCGAACCGATCTGGAGCGTGTTGCCGCGGGCCACGACGCACGCGCCGGCCGCGCCGCCTTCGAACATTTGCACGACGCGGAACGACGACGGCCACTTCGGCGACGAATAGAAATACGTCGGGTCCGGATCGGGGCCGTCGTCGGGAACCGGATTGCGTTCGACGCGGAGCAGCTGATCGCCCACCAAAAATTCGTCCGCGTACTCGAGCTCGACGGGCGTCCGGATCCGCAGGAAGACGCCGTTGCCGCCCTCGAGATCGGAGAGCCAGAGGCTCCCTTGACGGAACACGAGCTCCGCTTCGCGCGGGTGGCAGAACCGCTCGCCCGGTAGATTGATCGGGCCGGCCGCACCGATGAGCGCGCGATCGCCGATCGGCTCGTAGCGTTCGGGACCGCCCGAGAGGCTCCGGCGCACGTGCAGTCGGAACAAGCGCGGCGCCGCCGTCGTGGTCGTCGAGGGCCGGGCCTTCGGGCGCTCGACGGGACGAGGGACGGCGATCGGAGTCGGGTTCGTGCGCGCGTTGGGCACTGCTTCCGCGCGCTCTTGCTTCTTGCTCGCGAGCCTTCGAACCGCGTCGGTCGCGGGCGGTTCGGCCAGGACGGTCATGCCGCCGATCTCGCTGCCGGCGATGACCTTGTCGAAGCGTCCTTCGCGGAGCGCGAGGACCATTTCCATGTGCTGCGCCTTCATCAAACCGCGCACGAAATTGGCGACGTCCGCGCGCGACACTTCGCCCTCGTAGTTGCGCTTGTGGCT
>DATBBD010000573.1:0-4052 GCA_036271175.1 Polyangiaceae bacterium
TCTTTCTTCGCCTGCTCGGATTTCTTGTCGAGCTTGCCGACGATCTCGTCGACGTCGATCTTCTTCGTGGGCTCGTCGTCGAGACCGAGGTCGAAGCCCGACGCTTTCGACACTTGCGCGTCGTACGACTCGACGATCTCGTCGTGCATCGACGTGAGATCGTCGAGCGACGCGTAGAGGCCTTCGTGATCGCGGAAAAATTGCTGGAGCCGTCGCGGTCCGTCGTCCACACCGACGACGAGGTTCGGTCCGAGCGCCAGGATCTTCGGAACGACGTGGTCGACGAAGGTCTCGAGCGCTTCGGTCTTTTCGCCCTCGGCGACCAAGGTGAGCGTCGCATTGCCGGGCAAGCGCTCGCTCACGCGCCGCATCTCGACGACGCTCGGTTTGCTGTTCGGTAAGAGCTCGGTGAAGCTCGTTCGCAACGTGAGCTTCGACGCCGCGCGACCCGCCGGCAACAAAGTCGAAAAAACCAGGAGGATGACCCACCACGGTCGTCGGAGCTGCAACTCTCCGAGTCGGACGAGCAGGGATTCGATCACGGTCAGGCGTTCGGCGGAGCGCTACGACGGGCGGGCTCGATGGCGTTGAGGATCGCGACCTGGATCTCGAGGCGGCGCGAGCTCACGATCACGCTGCCGTCGAACTCGAGGACTCGAAACCGATCGAGCACCTTGTCTTCGACCGTGCGGACTTCGGACTCGACGATCTGTACGCGCTGCCCGAAGAGCGCGCTCGCGAGCGAATACAAGAGACCCGAGCGATCGGTCGTCTCGACCTCGAGCGTCGCGAGGCCGCCGGCTTCGTCGCCGACGAAGCGCACCGTCGCGTTCACCGCTTTCGGCGGCGCGGCCGCGGTTTGCTCGGCGATGCGCTTGTCGACTTCCGAACGCGGGTCGGTGCCGGCGAGGTAGCGGAGCAAGGTCGCTTCGACGCGTTCGGCGTCGGCTTGGACGAGCCGCGTTCCCGGCGCGACGTCGAGTTTTCTCACCCAAAACAAATCGACGGCTTCACGATGGCCGCCTTTCCGCGTGAACACTTCGGCGGCGTTCACGTCCATGCGGCACACGACGAGCGACGCGCTGATGAGCGCGAGGAGCCCCGGCCGATCTTCGGCGACGACGCAGAGCCCGTTCCCGGCGCGAGCAAACAGCCCGACCTTCGCCGGCGCGTCCGCCCGCGCCGCGGCGACGGTCGCATGCGCGACGACCACGTCAGGGTCGTACTTTTCGGCGTACGCCTTCGGAAGCGATTCGGCGAATGCCGTCGTGTACTCGAAGGAAACCTTGCGCGACATGGGAGTTCAGTGCGGAGCGACGAGCAGTGGAGAAGCGGAACCGAATCCAAGTTTCGGTCAAGTCACCTGCGGGCATCAAGGCAATGACGACGGTCGATTCGGTGCCGTAGCCGTAGGCGTGGCCGTAGGTGTAGCGGTCGGCGCGGGAGCCGGCGCCGGCGTTCCCGGAAAATTAATTCCGGGGATCTGCGGAATGAACGGTGGCAAAGACGACGGAATCAGTCCCGACGGGATCGCCGGGATGAACGAGCTGGGAATTGGGGGGAACGGAAAGGGGAAGGTCGGCGCCGCGGTGGGGACCTTCGACGGCGACTCCGGTGACGACGGCCGGCGGCCCGGAACGGCGGGCTCCGGCATCGCCCGCGGTGGGGGAGGCACCACGCGCCGCGTCGTGTTCGGATCCAACACCGGCGCGATGTTCGTCACGCCCGAATCGGCGCCCGCGTGCCGCGACGGCGAATTCGGCATCGGGCCCGGCATCGGCGGGAGCACGTCGTCTTCGAACACGGAGGGATTCATGTACGCCCAGGCGCCCGCGCCGGCGAGGACCGCGCCCACGCCGAGGAGCGTGATGACGAGCCCCGTGCGACGGCGCGGCGGACGCAGATTCGGCGCCGGCGACAGATACGACTGCGGCTGAACGACGGAGTGCACGGGAATCGAGACCGTCGCGATGGGAGCGGCGCGCGACGGCAGATTCGGCGCCGCCGCCATCATTTCCGTCTTCGCTTTGCCGCTCGGGAGCGCCGCGCTCGCCCGCGCGACGTCGGCGTCGCTGCCGCGGTTCGTGAACGGCGGCGCGCTATGGTCGGCGGGCGGCACGGTGTTCACGACGCCATTCGGCGTCACGGCGCTCACCGCCGACGCGATCGACGATGCGCTCGATCGAGCGAACCGCGACAGGTCGGTCCGAACGATCGACGCGTTCGCGGGGCGCGCGTCGGGGTTCGGCGCGACGAGCCGATCGACGAGCGCGCCGAGTGCCGGCGGGATGCGCGCGTTGCGCGACGCGAGCGTGTGCACGTCGCCGCGCACGAGGTGCTCGAGGATTTCGCGCGGGTCGTCGGAATCGACGGGGCGCGCGCCGCTCAGCATTTCGTACAAGATGACGCCGAACGAATAGAGATCGGCGCGGTGATCGACCTGATCGGCGCTGATGGCTTGTTCGGGCGCCATGTACGCGGGCGTCCCCATCATCGACCCGGGACGCGTCGTCACTTCCTGGAACTCGTTCGATACCTTGAGCTTCGCGATCCCGAAATCGAGGAGCTTCACGTTCGGGCCGGCGAGACCCGGCGTGAGCCAGACGTTGTCCGGTTTCAGATCGCGATGGACGATGTTGCGCGCGTGCGCCGCTTCGAGCGCGGAAAGGATCTGCACGCCGATGTCGACCGCGTCGAAAACCGGTAACGGCTTTTCGTGCTGGAGGCGCTCTTCGAGCGTTTGCCCTTCGAGGAGCTCCATCACCAAATACGCCGCGCCGTCGGCCGTTTGATCGACGTCGACCACCTGCACGACGTGTGGACTCCGGATCGACGCCGAGACGCGGGCTTCCTGGAGAAACCGCGCCACGAGCTGGCTCCGCTCGGCGAGCTCGGGCTGCAAGAACTTCAGCGCGACGAGGTTCCCGAGGTGCTCGTGGCGCGCCTCGTACACGACGCCCATTCCGCCTTCGCCGATCAGCCGAAGGACGCGGTACTTCCCGCCGACGAGATCGCCCGGGCGCGGCAAGAGGGTGGTCATGACGCTCGACCGCCGAAGCAAGGCGCTGTCATGACTCGACGCCGTCGCGAACGCGTTCCGCGAGAGGGACGTAGCGGTCGTACTCGCGAAGGAACGTCAACGTGTTGGGGTCGGCTCGGTCGATGAACAGTTTGCCGTGCAGATGATCCGTCTCGTGCTGGATGACCGAGGCGAGCGGGCCCTCGAGCACCATCTCGAACGGGCGACCTTCGCGATCGAGCGCGGTGACTTGCGCCTTGCGCGGACGTCGCACGCGCCCACGAATCCCGGGCACCGAGAGGCAGCCTTCGTACATCTCGACACTGTCGGCGTCGGCCGGCGCCTCGGGGTTCGGCACGAGAAATTTCACGACGGGATTGACGAGCACCGTGAGCGGCAGACCGCCGAGACCCGGATAGCGACGATTCGCGCCGAGCTCCATCACGCAGAGACGCAGCGGCTGAAAAACCTGAGGAGCCGCGATTCCGGCGCCGTCCGCGTCGTGCATCGTCTCGATCATGTCGTCGATGAGCGTCTGGATGGGGACGCTGCCGATTTCGTCGAGATGAAGTTCGCGGGTCGGCGCTCGCAACACCGGTTCTCCCATGACGGCGATTTTTCGAATCGTCATGACGCGCTCCGCGGGGCCCAGGGAATGTCGGTGACCGACGCGCATTGATTCGCCCACCGCGCGGCGACGAACAGAAAGTCCGAAAGGCGGTTCAGATAGACGAGCACGTCGCTCCGGAGGCTCGCGCCTCGGGAAGCCCCGAGCACCCGTCGCTCGGCTCGCCGGCACACCGTGCGAGCCTGATGCAGCGCCGCGGCGGAAGGCGCGCCGCCGGGCAAGATGAACGTCTTGAGCGGCGGGAGCCCGGCTTCCATGCGGTCGATCGCGAGCTCGAGCTCGTCGGAATCGGCTTTCTCGACGAGGCGCATGGGAAGCTTCTTTTCGTTCCCCGAAGCGGTCGCCAGTTCGGCGCCGATCACGAACAGGTTTTCCTGGATCCGGACGAGATCGCGATCGAGCGCG
>DATBBD010000574.1:0-5044 GCA_036271175.1 Polyangiaceae bacterium
ACCCGTAGCTATGAGACTAAGAAAGCCGTCTCGAAGCAGCAACTCGATCGCGTTCGTATCCATCGAGCACGCTTTCACGGCGATTGGAACTACACCGTGCAATGTGCAAGACGGGAGTGGTAATTTCGATCGGGCGCCTAAGGCGAGAGCGAGAGCCCGCGGAAAGGGGGGCTGCCTCGCGGTCGATCGCGTGCACCAGTGCTGTTCGACGCTTCGCCATGCGGCGCAGCTTGAGGGGGTGAGAACAGGCGTGGGCTCTCGCTTGTTGGGAAACCGCGCAGGCATTCGGTTGGGTCGGGCCACTCGAACCCGAAATCGCCGCGCACTTTCAGCAAGTCATCGGCACCTTGGTCCGCCTTGCCATGCGCTGAAACCGTCGCGGCACGCCGCCACGCGAGCCCCTCCCATGGCGCGCGCAGGCGGCTGCCGCCGAGCACGACATCGGGGAGGGGCGGCGGCACGCGCAGCCGCGGCTGGGGCGGCGAGCATGGCGCGGGCGTGGGCACCCCTCAGCGCTCGCTGCGTTCGCTCGAGTTGGCTGCGCGCTGTTCGCAAGGCCGAGCAACTCGCTCGTTCGCAGGGGAATTACTTGGTCGGATCGCTCGAGTCGTCGCTCGGGGAGGCGGATTGGGCGGCTTTGTCTTTCTTGCCCTTCTTGCCCTTCTTGCCTTTGTCGGCTTTCGCGTCCTTGAGCGAGACGTCCCAGTCCATGATCTGATCGCCGCCGGTGTCGTAGGGCGGCACGATGACCTTCTTGTAGGCCTGAAGCACGCAGTCGCCGATCGGCGTACCGTCGAAGGGCGACGGGATCGTGACTTCTTTCACGGTGCCGTCTTGCTGGAAGGTGACGGTCACTCGCGTGTCGCCGCGCGGATGGTCTTTGGTCTCGGTGCCCGCGACCACTCCGGGGCAGCTCTGCGCGGAAATCGTCGCGCGCTCGAGCTCGAGCTTCGTCTGTTTCTGATCGAACTCGCGCTTCTTCTCGGAGTCGGTCTCTTCCGTCGAGCCGACATCGTTGGCGTCCCTCGCCTTCTCGGCCTTCTCCTCTTGCGCGCCGAGCTGTTCCTGTTCATCGACGATCTGGTCGGGCGTCTTCACGTCCTGACCGCCGTAGGAAGGACCGCAACCGGAAGCACCGAGGACGAGCAAACACACGCAGAGGCGTTTCATGGAAGGCATCGTAGCCCCCCTTCGCCGCGCATTTCCAGGCGCGTTGTATCGAATCCGCCGACCGGCGTCCGGTATCTCTCGGGCTGGAACCTTTTGATGTAACGAGCCCGCGCCGCCCGCGCCGAGCCGGGTGCCCCCCTACAGGTCGGTCACCTTGTAGTCTTTGATTTTGTAGAGCAGCGCGCGGTGGCTGATCTCGAGGAGCTCGGCGGCGCGGGTGCGGTTGCCGTTCGTCTTCTGGAGCGCGCGACGGATGAGGATCTCCTCGACGATCCGCGTCGTTTTTTTCACGCTGAGCTCGCCCGTCGCAAGCTGCATCTGAACCGGATCCTGCGCTTCGCGGATCCGCTCCGGCAGGTCGGTCACGACGATCTGGTCGCCCTCGGAGAGCACCATCGCGCGCTCTACGGTGTTCTCGAGCTCGCGCACGTTGCCGGGCCAGCCGTATTCGAAGAGCAAGCGCCGCGCTTCGGAGTCGATGCCGACGATGTTGCTCCGGAGGCGCGTGTTGTTGCGCGACACGAAGTAGTCGATGAGGAGCGGAATGTCTTCGCGCCGGTCTCGGAGCGGTGGCACGTGGATCAAGAGCACGTTCAACCGGTAGAACAGGTCTTCGCGGAACCGGCCGGCCTTGGTCTCGGCGAGCAAGTCGCGGTGCGTCGCGGCGATGATGCGCACGTCGACCTTGATGTCCTTCGTCTCGCCGAGGCGCCGGATCATTTCGTCCTCGAGGACGCGCAGGAGCTTCACTTGGAGCCCGAGCGGCAGCTCGCCGATTTCGTCGA
The DNA here is from genome assembly GCA_036271175.1 of Polyangiaceae bacterium. Taxonomy (GTDB): domain Bacteria; phylum Myxococcota_A; class Polyangia; order Polyangiales; family Polyangiaceae; genus DASZVB01. The sequence goes on from DATBBD010000574.1 coordinate 1,956, forward strand.
GGAACAGCGTGCCGGTGTCGGCGTCTTCGAAGAGCCCGTGCCGATCGTGGATCGCGTCGGTAAACGCGCCCTTCTTGTGGCCGAAGAGCTCGCTTTCGAGCAGATTTTCCGGGATCGCGCCGCAGTTCACGGCAACGAACGGCCCGCGGCGGCCCGAGCGCCGGTGCACGGCGCGCGCGACGAGCTCCTTGCCGACGCCGCTCTCGCCCGTGACCAGCACGGTGGTCTTGTAGTCGGAGATCTTCGTGATCGTGCGGAAGATGTCCTGCATCTTGCCGCTCTTCGCGAGGATGTCCTCGAAGCGGTTCTCTTTGCGGATCTCCTCGCGTAGCGCGCGGTTCTCGCGGCGCAAGACCTCGCGCTCTTCGGCCTTCTTCAACGCGAGCACGATCTCGTCGTTCTTGAACGGTTTCTGGATGTAGTCGTACGCGCCGGCTTTCATCGCCTCGATCGCTTGGTCGAGGTTGCCGTACGCGCTCATGACGATGACCGTCGCGTCGTGCCCCTTCGCGCGCAACGTCGCGAGCAAATCGAGCCCGCCCATCTTCGGCATCCGCACGTCGGCGAGCACCACGTCGGGCCCGAACGACTCGACGAGCGGCAACGCGGCCTCCCCGCTCGCCGCAGCTTCGACTTCGTAACCGTGCCGGCGAAGCAGGGTCCGGAGGACGAGGCGGATGTTTTCCTCGTCGTCTACGATGAGAACACGTCGCACTCTGCAAAAAATGCTAACCGAGCGAGGCCCGATCACGCAATGACTGCATAGCGCTCAGGCGCTCGTGGTCGAGTTGTAAATATTTGTATTTGCTCACTTTAATTCGTATCTCGGCGTAGTGGGGACCCGGACGACGCCGTGGCGAAGCCGCCACCGAACGCCCGCGCCGTAAGCTCGACGTTGGAGTTCGACCGTCCAAAGAAAGGCCCGCATGAGGAACCGCTTCGCAATCGGGCTTGGGACCGCGGCGCTCGTCGTCGCCTGGGGCGCCCGGCCGGCTTCGGCGGCGAACACGAGCGGCCATGTCGAAACCATCGCGCTCGATTCGTTTCACGTCATCTCGAGCGAGTCGGGCTCCGTCGACTACTACCACCTCGTCGGCGGTGACGAACCGTACTGGCATGCCGCGTACAAGCCGCCGTGGGACACCGCCGTGCTCGGCTATCAGTTTCCCGACGGTGAACGACGCTCGGTCGCCAAGCTCCGATGGAAGTGGCGCGCCGTCACCCTCCCGGACGGCGGCGACGAATGCGTGAGCGCCAAAGCGGACTCCGCGGCGGTCGTCTACGTCACGTGGCGACGCGGCCTCCGGTGGTACTCGCTCAAGTACGTGTGGAGCGCCGTCGGCCACAAAGGCACGACGTGCGACAAGAAGCGGAATCCGTTCCGGGCCCAGGACACGATCATCGTGGACAGTGGGCCGCCGCTCGGACAATGGCGCACGGTGGAAATCGACCCCGACGCGGAGTTCCGCAATCACTTCGAAGGCGGCGACCCGCACGCCGACGTGCCGGATCTGCTCGGCCTCGGCGTCATGAGCGACGGCGATCAAACGTCGAGCCCGAGCAGCGCGGACTACACGGGGTTCGCTTTCGTACTCAAATAGGGTGCGTCCGGCCGCACGAGCGCGCGTCGAAGGCCGCGCCCGCTCGGAACTTCTTCGATGCGGTTGCGGAAACCCGAACCGGCGCGCTATGGCGATGTTCGTATTTCGGCCCGTCTCGCGCCCGAGGGCGACCGGCTTCTTCGCAAAGGAACTTCTGAATGCTCTGGGGAATCGATCGGCTTTCGGGCGGACAGCTCTCGGGACTTCGTCGTCGTCTTCGAGGTTCGGAGGTGGGAGTGCTGACGCACGGCGCGGCCGTCGACCGCCGCGGGCGCAACGTGCTTCGCTCGCTCGAGGAGCTCGGTATCGAAGCCCGCGTCGTGTTTACGCCGGAACACGGCTTCGATGGTGCCCTTCAGGCTGAAGAAGCCGTTCCCTCGCCGGAGCGCGAGGACGGCGCCGCGACGGCGCCCGTCGTGAGCCTCTACGGCCACGACGCGGAATCGCTCAGCCCGAAGGCGGAAGCGCTCGAGGGCCTCGGCGTCCTGGTGATCGATCTCGCCGACGTCGGGAGCCGCTATTACACGTATGTATGGACGGCGCTCCTCGTGGCGCGGGCGGCGCGAGCGCGAGGCGTTCATGTCGTGGTGCTCGATCGACCGAACCCGATCGGCGGCGACGCCGCGCTGGCCGAGGGCGCACCACAGAAAGAAGGCTTTCTGTCGTTCGTCGGGCTCGAGCCCATTCCAACGCGCCACGGACTCACCATCGGCGAGCTCCTTGCGTACTTTTTCGAACGCGACGGCGTTCCGCTCGGGCCCGACGGTGCGCTGTCGGTCGTACCGGTGCTCGGCTGGGAACGTCACCGCACGGCGGCCGCGTGGGATCGTCCCTTCGTGATGCCGTCGCCGAATATGCCGACGGCAGAGACGGCGCTCGTATACCCCGGCGGTTGCCTCGTCGAAGGAACGAACCTGTCCGAAGGGCGCGGCACGACGGCGCCGTTTCAGATCGTCGGCGCGCCGTTCTTGCGCAGCGACGACCTCGCCCAGGCGATGCGCGACGCGATCCTTCCCGGCGTGCTGGTGCGACCCGTGTCGTTTCGGCCGACCTTCGAGAAACACGCTGGCAAGGATTGCCACGGCGTGATGCTCCACGTGACCGATCCGGCGAGCTTTCGGCCGCTCACGACGTACCTGACGTTGCTCGCGCTCGTCCGTGCGCAAGCGCCCGACGCGTTCGCGTTTCGGAACACGCCTTACGAATTCGAGCACACTCGCCCGGCTTTCGACTTGCTCACCGGTTCGCCGGAAGCGCGCGAAGCGCTGCTCGCCGGCGCGTCGGCGAGCGCCTTGATCGACCTCGTGACGCCGGTGCCTCCCGAGTGGCGTCAAGAAGTCGAGCGCGCCGAAGCCCGCGTCCTGAACGGCGCGCACGCCTGATCGCTGCTAAGGGGCTTTGCCGAACGGGTCGCGCTTGATCGGGACGTACCGCGGCTGGCCGCGAACCCGTTCGAACCACGCCTCGAGCGTCGAGGTGACCGACAAA
>DATBBD010000575.1:0-13428 GCA_036271175.1 Polyangiaceae bacterium
AGTTTCACCGGCGCGCCCGCCGGTGCGGCCGTCGCGGCGGGCTCACTGACCTCGTGCGTCTCCGGCGGGGGAGCGACGTCCGCGCGCGCGTCGCCGAGACCGCACAGCGCCTTCAGGGCGTCGACGCTTCCGCTATCGAGCGCGGTGAACTTGATGCCGAATTCGCCGCCGCCGCTCCGTTCCTTTTGCCAGGCGACGACGCCTTCCACGACGATCTCGCGACCGGCGTCCTCGAGACGACAGACGAGTGGCGCGCCGAGCGGCGGCAAATACGGCGTTCGGACGCGAATTCCGCGCCCGCTGAGCTCCACGGATTCGGCTTCGAACGCCGGAACGGTGGCGTCCCGCCCGCAAATGTCGACGAGTCGTAGAACCGGAACCCGGTTCACTCCGGTTGCCCGGCGTTCTTGCCTCTCGGTCATGGTGCCTCCTCGGTTAGGGCGAGACCCCGACGCGGGCCAACTTTCGGCAGCGGGCGACCCGCGCCGCCCGCTCGCCCTTCCCTCGGAAATGACGAGAGCATTTGTCACGGCGCGTGACCCTCGCCATTCTACGCGCGAGATGGCGCTCACCATCGTCGTTCGGTCCGGCGCAGGCCGAGCTGCGCCCCGGATCACGTTCGATGCGCCGCGCATCGTCATCGGGCGCGGCGAGGGGTGCGAAGTGCGACTTCCCGACCCCAGCGTCAGCCATCGCCACGCCTCGATTCGCCAGCGCGGCGCCGAGTACATCGTGCTGGACGAGGGAAGCGCAAACGGGACTTATGTGGGCCCGGTGCGACTCTCGCCGCAGGCGCCGCGGGTGCTGCGCACCGGCGATTTGCTCCGCGTCGGGCGCGTCTGGCTCGAAGCTACGATCGAGCAAACGCCGCCGACCGCGAACGCGCCGATCGCGACGCGAGAGCTCGCGCTGTCGCTGATCGCCGAGGCACTGGCCGCCGAGGGTTCACCGGCGTCACTGACGGTCACGGTGTCCGAAGGGCCGGGCGCCGGCGCGACCATGGTCGTCGACATGTTCGAGCGCGCGTACGTCGTCGGACGGATGAAATCCGCGGATCTGAACATCGAAGATCCGGATCTCTCGCGGCGTCACGTCGAAATCGTGCGGCGCTCGGATCGCGTGATCGTTCGCGACCTGGGGTCGAAGAATGGGAGCCAGATCGGCGAACGACGCCTCGCGAGCGGCGAAGAGGCGCCCTGGCCGAAAGGCACGACGCTATCGATCGGCAAAACGAAGCTCGTCTACGTGGACCCCGTCGGTGAAGCGTTGGAAGAGCTGGAAGGCGCGCCCGACGAGCGCATCGCCGAAAGCGACTTCATCGACCCTCCGAAAGGCGCGAGCGAACCCGCGACCGAAGCGCCTCCGAGCCCCGGTCTTCCCTCGAGCGGCACACGAGCATCGCCGGTCGCGTCGCGCCCGCGACGCGGCGCACGCGCGAACCGAAGCGGATGGACGCTCACCGACGTCTTCGTGGCGACGCTCGCCGTCGTCGTCCTCGGCGTGAGCATCGCCGGGCTGGTCTGGTTGATGAGAAACGGTTAGCAGCGGCGCTTCGCGGCGATTCCGTCGGGCGCCGACAAGCGAGACAAGAGCTCCGTCGTGATGCGTTCGGTGGCGCCCCAGATGACGTCGTTGCCGAGGACGTAGGTCGATACGACGGCGAGCTCGCCGCTGTGGAGCCGTTGTTCCATCTCGCGGAACACGCCCTCGGCGCGCAAATCGTCGACGCGCACGACGAGGACGCGCGCGACTTCGCGTGGATCTGCTTTGAAGGGGTAGCCGTCGGCGATTTTTCCGATGAACGGCGCGATCAGGAAATTCGACGTGAACGTCCGCACTTCGGGCAAGCTCGCGAGGATTTCGACGGCGCCCGGCGAGAGCCCGATCTCCTCCTCCGCCTCGCGGAGGGCCGTCATTTCCAGGGTTTCGTTCGCGGGGCGGTGAATGCCGCCCGGAAACGCGATCTGACTCTGATGAACCGGGACGTCCGCCGCTCGCTGAACGTAGACGGCGAACCATTCTCCACCGCGCTGGAAAATGGGGACCAATACGGCCGCGCGAACGACGGATTCGGAGGGAGTCGACACGGGCGATGGCCTCGGTTCGACGTTGGATCGCCCCGCGGCGTGCGTCCACCGTTCTTCGCTTGGACCGCGCGTGACGGGAGCGTAACGTCCAAAGGCGACACCGTGCCCCCGCCCGAGTCGTTTGCTCGCGGATCCTCCGACGCTCTGAAGTTGCGCCTCGAGGCAGCGTTCGAACGGCGTCGCGTCGTCCGGGCATACACCGAGGCCTACCGTTGGATCGACGACGCGGCGGACGGATTTCCGGATCTCACCGTCGATCGCTACGGCGACTTCGCCGTGCTCTCGCTGCGGAGCGACGACACGGGAGACACGGGCGCAGCTCCGGCCGAAGCGTTGCTTCGACTCGGCGTCCGTGGCGTCTACGTCAAGCGGCGCCCGCGGTCTGATCTGCGCCGCGAAAAACACGGCGAGCTTGCCCCCCAAAAACCCATTGGCGAATCGTCGCCGTCGGATCTCGTCGTTCGCGAAGGGCCATTTTCGTTCGGCGTCGCGCTCGCGGACGGCCTCTCGACGGGACTCTTCACGGATCAGCGCGACAACCGTGCGCTCGTCTACGAGTCGTCGCGCGGCCGGCGCGTGCTCAATCTTTTTTCGTACACCTGCACGTTCACCGTCGCCGCCGCGCTCGGCGGCGCACGCGAAACCATCAGCGTCGATCTGTCGAAGCGTGCGCTCGCGCGCGGACGCGAGAACCTCGAACGGAACGGCGCCTCCGGACCCCAGCATCGCCTCATCGGCGCGGACGCGTTCGACTGGCTCGCTCGAGCCGAACGGCGCGGGGACCGCTTCGACCTCGTGATCCTCGATCCGCCGAGCTTCGGCACCCGCGACAAAGGGACGTTTTCCGTCGACCGCGACTACGCGCGCCTCGCCGAGCATTGTTTTCGATTGCTCGCGCCGGAAGGTCGTCTGCTCGCAACGACGAATCATCGCAAGACGACGAGCGACGCGTTTCGCAAGGTGCTCTCTGCCGCGGGCCGCTCGACAGGTCGCACCCTCGCCGAACTCCGCCCGTTGCCGACCCCCGAGGACCACGCGCAGCGCTTCGACGGCGAACCCGCGACGAAGAGCGTGCTCGTCACCGTGCGCTAATCCGACGGGCCTTCGTCGTAGCCGCGGGGCCGGTACTTACGGTCCACACCGCCTTGTCGCGTCCCGTTCGTGACGATGTCGCGCGCGAGGTACGAGAGCCACGTGCCCGGGTGCTCGTCGGACAGCTTGATGAGCGACTTCGAGCGATTCGTGATGTCGCCGTGGTCCCAGAGACACTGAAGGCCGAGCGCGATCAAGTTGCGGTCGTTCGGACCGAGCACGAATCCGGTTTGGTACTCGGGCCACGCTTCTTGAAGACGCCCGAGCCGGCAGAGCGTGTCGGCGTAGTAAACGTGCGCCATCGGCCACGCCGGAGCGAGCTCCATCGCTTTTCGGTTCTCGACGAGACGCGGACCGAGCTCGTTCCGCGCGCCGAGCATGACGCCGTAGTTCAGGTGAGCCTTGGCGCTGTTCGGAACGGCGTGCGCCGTCGCGCGCCAGAAAACGAGGTCGTCGGAGTAGTCGAGTGCGTGCATGCGCGCACGCGTCGCTTGGAAGGCGAGAAACGCAGCGACCACCCAGACCCCGCCGAGCGCGACGCCGAACAGACGTTCGCGACGCACGAGCCACGCGAAGAGGACGGAGAGCACCAGCGCGACGCCGGCAGCGGGCAAGTACCAGAACCGCTCCGCGCGCACGGTCGGAAGCAGGATCGGGATGTTCGAGTGGGGAAAATAGGCGATCGGCACCCAGGCGAGGCCAATGGCCACCAGGGTGGTCGCACGCGCGCGAGACAGATTGCGGGCGCGGCGCCGAACGATCGCGACGATCCACGCCGCGATCGCGGCGATCAGCGGCAGGATGAGCAGCACCGCGCCGGCGATCGACCTCACGCCGACGACCTGCGCCGGAATGGGCTCCTGGGGAAACGAATAATCGCCGCTCAAGGTCACCGGAACCAGCACCTGACCCACGCCGCTCGCGTACACGCCGAGCGCGCCCGCGATGCGATGCGGAACATCGGCATTGATGAGCGGATTGTTGATCGGATCTTGCGGCAACCGGGGTTGCTGGAACCAGCGCAAAAAGGCATGAAATGTCCGAACCACGACCGGCTCGCCCGGCGTCGCGAGCAACGCCGCCGGCGGGTCCGACGGGAAGTACCGACGCCGGGTCTCGGTATAAAGGACGAGCGCCGCGGCCGAGGCGACGCACGCGAGGAGCGCGCGGAGCGGCGCCAAAGGCCGCTTTGGATGCTGGAGCGGCGCGGCGACGAGCGCGGCGAACGCGAGGATCGGCAGCGCGACGAGGGTGCTTTCTTTGCTGAAGAACCCCAAGGTCGTCGACGCGAAGACCAGGAGCGGCATCCAGACGAGCGATGATTCGAGCGCGAGCACCGCGCCGAACACGCCGAGCGCGCCGAGCACGTCCGCGATCCCGACGACGCCGGTGACCGCCTCGGTGAGCACCGCGGAGGTGACGAAGATCGCGCCCGCGAGCCAGCCCGTCGTGCGGTCCTTCGTGAGCCCGAACGCGATGCGCGCGACGAGCGCGGCGTTCACGGCGTGGATCAAGATGTTTATCCAGTGGAGCGCCCACGGGTGCCGAAACACCGGATGGATTTGCCAGACCGTGCGCCAGATCACGTTCGGAAGGGGGCGGTAAGATCCGATGCTGCGATCGTGCGGCAAGCCCCAAAAATCGCGCGTCAACACCGCACGAAACGCGATCCGTCCGTTGACGTACGGGTTGGCGAGCAGCGCCTCCTGTTCGTCGAAGATGTAGTTCGAGAACGGGCTTCGCACGAAGACCAGCGCCGAGACGACGAGCGACGGAAGGAGGGCCGTACGGAACGTCGGATCGCGCGTTCGGAAATAGTCGGCGATCGAAGCAGCGAAGCTCTGGGCCCAGCCGCCGACGGCGGCGAGCCATCGTCGGAACCGAGGCGGACGCGGCGGAGCAGGCCCGAGCGGGTCGGGAACCTTCATGCCCGGCGCGTCGGGAAGCTCTTCGACGCGTTCGGCGTCGGTCGTCGGCTCGGAGGACGTCATGTCACGCGAGATCGTCGATGGGAAACTTGTTTCCCCAGAGTGAGCTGCCGCCGTCGACGTAGTAAGTGGAACCGGTCACGTAGTCGTTCCGATCGCTCGCGAGAAAGACGATGACGCGGCTCACGTCGTCGACCGCGCCGAGCCGCTTCACCGGCGTTTCGCGGCGCGCCATCTCGAGCGGCGCGTCGCCATACTGCGCGGTTCCGCTCGAAACGATGGTGCCCGGCGCGCAGGCGTTCACACGGATACCGTACCGCGCCCATTCGACGGCGAGCGACTTCGTCAGGTTCTCGACGCCGGCGCGCGCCGCGCCGGTGTGTGCCATCCCGGGAAACCCGCGCGCGACGTCGGCGATGACGTTCACGATGCGGCCGCGTCCGGCGGGGATCATCGCCTGCTTCGCCGTCGCGAGCGTCATGTAGAAAAGCCCGTTCAGGTTGTTCTTGATGACGGCCTCGAAGCCGCGCGCGCTCAGACTTTCGGCCGGGCTCGGAAATTGACCTCCCGCGTTGTTCACGAGCACGTCGATCTTGCCGAACTCTCGGACGACGGCTCGGACGAACGCCTCGCAGCTGTCCGGCTCGCGCACGTCGAGCACGTGACCGAGGCACCCGTCCGTCACTCGTCCGAGCGACTCGAGCCCGCGCTCGACATTTGCGAGCTTGCGGCTCCCGATGGCGACGCGCGCACCGAGCGACGCGAGCTCCTCGGCGGTTCGGAGACCGATGCCCGTGCCGCCGCCGGTGACGATCGCCACCTGTCCGGCAAAGAGTCCGGGCGCGAAGATGCTGTCCACGGGCCGAGTATAGTCGGAGGTATAGTCGCGCGCCGAGGCCCCCGGAGGATGTCCCCCGCCGACAAAACGAGTGATACGCCGACGTTCGAGCGCTACCGCGTCACGCGGAAGCTGCGGTCGGGGCCGATCACCGATCTGTATCGCGCCGAGCAGGTCACCCTCGGGCGGCCGGTGATCATCAAGGCGCTCGGCCGGGGCATTCTTCCCGCGTCCCCGTTCGCTGCGGCGCTCGAGCGCGAAGCGCGGTTGCTCACCGAGCTCGACCACCCCAACGTCATTCGCGTCGTCGAGTTCGTCGAAGAGAAAGAGACGATGTGGCTCGTGCTCGAGCACGTGGACGGCTTCAGTCTCGAGGAAATACTCGCCCAAAAGCGGCTGTCGCCGGTGGCCGCGGCGGCGATCGGGTTCGAGATTTGTCAGGGGCTCGCCCACGCGCACGAGCACGGCATCGTCCACCGCGATGTCCAGCCGGCCAACGTGCTCGTCTCGCGCGACGGCTGGGTGAAGCTCGTGAATTTCGCCGCCGCTGCCGACGAGCGCTTGCCGACCGCGCCAGAGCTTCTCGACGGTAGCGCCGGCTTCGGGACGCCGGAATACATGTCGCCCGAGCAATTGCTCGGCGAGCCGGAAGATCCGCGGAGTGATCTCTTCTCGCTCGGCATCGTGCTCTACGAGCTCATCACCGGACGGCGGCCCTTCGACTCGTCGGACGAAAAAGCGCGCTCGCATCGCACGCGCCACGATCCGGTGCCGCCGCTTCATCGCAGCACCGCGGACGTCCCCGCGTCGCTCGACCGTGCCGTGCGGCGCTGCCTCGAAAAAATGCAGAGCGATCGCTTTCCGAACGCGCTCGAGCTCGGCCGCGCGCTGGCTCGCGAAGTCGAGGACGGCGGATTTTCGTCGCCGATCGAAGCCGTGGCCGCCGAGCTCGCGAAGGTCGGGCTTGCGCCGAAGCCCGAGGTCCGGCGCGATTCGGTTCGCATGCGCGTCCGGTTGAAGCCGCCGACGGTCGGAGCGGCGCTCGGCGGCTATCTCGCAGCCCTCTGTCTGATCGGCGTCGGCGGCGCGGCGATTCAATTCAAGTCCGCATCGGCGCGCGGCGAGCGCGCGGCGCGCACCGGCGTGCGACTCGAGCTCGTGCCGCCGAACACCGGTTATCTGCGCGTGGTCGCCGATCCGTGGGCGAACGTGGTCGTCGACGGCGAGCAAGTCGAGACGACGCCGTTCGGACGCTCCATCCCGCTCACCGCGGGCGTTCACTACGTCCGGCTCGAGCACCCGGCAGCGCCCACGGAACGCCGCACGGTGATGCTTTCGCCGGGAGAAACGGTCTTGCTCGACGTGAAAATGGACGTCGCGCGCCCCAAGCGGCAAGTGCAAACGGCGCCCACGGTCCCTAATTTGACCGACCCGAAGACCCCGTGATCGGCCCGGGCATCGCCACCTTGACCTTCCCCCGCACCCCGGGCGAGAACCGCGCGGCAGAACGCATGCCGCTTTTGGGGTCACGCCGAAGATCGCACCCGTCCGTGGGAACGGCGCTCGCGTTATTGCTCATTTTTATAGGGGCGCTCTGCTCGGCGTGTTCCGGTGCGGGTTCGGCATCGGCGCACGATGTATTGCGCGGCGTAAAGCCGTCGCACGTCGCCCAGCTCGACGACGCGAATCGGCTCACCGACGACACCGTCGCCGTCGAGGGCGATCCCTGGGAGACGAATCTCACCTCGGTCTTTCATTCGCCGTTCTCTCGAGTCGATTGGGACCTCGGCAAAACCGTGCACGTGCGCGCCGCTTACCTGCAAGGCGACAACAACGACGAGTTCTTCGTCGCCGGGTCGACCGACGGCACGACGTACCGCACGATCTGGCAAGCGCAGACCGCGCACGGTCCCGGCATGCGCGCCCGTTTTTCGACGGAAGTCGACGCCGACGTCCGCTACGTACGCCTCACCGCCCGCGGCGGCGATCTCTCCGTGAGCGCGAGCGAGCTCCAGCTCTACGACCAGGTGCCCGAGGTGTGGCCTCCGCGCGTGAACGCGGAGGTCGGGCATCGTCCCATCAAGCCCGGCGAGCGCGAAACCGTCGCGTTCGCCGTCGTCGCCGCGCTCGCGATGCTCCTTCATCGGTCGACGTGGCCGGCGTGGCTCCGCGCGCTCTTCGTGCTCGCGCCCACCGTCGCCTTCATTTGGGCCGCCGAGCGCGTGATCGCGACGTGGCCGCCGAGCCAACCGATCATCGACGCGGCCCGCGCCGTATCGGCGGCGGTCGGTGCCGTCACCGTCCTCAGGATCGCCATTCGCCCGCGCGACATGATGCAAGGGTTCGTCAACGGCATGCTCGCCCTGATGGCGTTCGTCGCCCTGACGACGTTCTTCAACATGTGGCAACCGCAGTTCGAAGACGAGGTCGATGGACGCAACACCTGGGTCCACACCTGGGACATGCGCGTGTATTTCCCGACCGCGAAATACTTCGACGAGCTCGGCTTCGACGGCCTCTACGTCGCGAGCGTCGCGGCGTACCTCGAAGACGCGCCCGGCGTACGCGAAGACCGGATCTCGCACGTCGAGCTCCGCGATCTGACGAACTACGAGATGACGACGGTCGCGCAAGCGAGCGCGCAGATCCACGCGATCAAAAACCGGTTTTCGCCGGCGCGCTGGCTCGAGTTCAAGCACGACATGTCGTATTTCTGGAAGACCATGGGCGCCGGGGGTTACCTCGGGAGCCTCCGCGACCACGGCGGCAACGCGACGCCGGTGTGGCTCTTCATCGCGCACGTGCTCTTCCGCAACGCGGCCGCGACCGAGCGCAATTTGCTCCTGGCCGGCGCGCTCGATCCGTTGCTCCTCGGTCTGTTCTTCGTCGTCGCGTGGCGCACCTTCGGCGTTCGCACCGCGCTGGTGTCGCTCATCGTGTACGGGGCGAGCACCTTTCCGTGGTTCGGCTCGAATTGGGCTGGCTCGACGCTGCGCAACGACTGGATGGTGTTCGAGGGACTCGGCGCGTGCGCGCTCAAGGTGAAGCGTCCCGCGCTCGGCGGCGCGCTCTGCGCCGCGGGCGCGATGATCCGCGCGTTCCCCGCCGCGGCCGTGTTTTTTCTCGGCGTCCCGACGTTGGTCTGGTTCTTCGAGACCCTGTGGAAACAGCGCCGGTTGCCGTCGTGGACCGTCGTCCGAGACCGAACGGGGCCGCTCTTACGCGCAGTCGGCGGAGCCGCGGCGTGCGTGATCGTGACGACGCTCGTCTCCGGCGTGTTCTTCGGGTTCGCCCATTCCTGGGTCGACTGGGCGCACAAGATCGCCATGCACTCGGTGCAGCCCAACGTGAACCACGTCGGGCTGAAAGCGCTCTTCGCGTACGACCCGTCGAAGACGCTCCGCGCGCTCGGCGCGACCGGCGGTGATTGGTCGGTCGAACAAGTGAACACGTTCCGAGCGCGGAAGCCGTTTTACTTCCTGGTCATTGGCATCTTCACCGTGATCGCGTTTTTGGCCGCGCGCGGACGCGATCTGAGCCAAGCCGCCCTCCTCGGGATGATGATGATCCCGATCTATTTCTATCCGTCGAACTACTACCTTCACTACGTGTTCATCCTGCCGCTCCTCGTCGACTACACCGAAGAGACGCGGGGACGGCTCCTCTGGTCGCTCATCTCATTCGTGATGCTCGCGGTGTGCGTGAGCGAGTATTGGGGCTTTGCCGACATCGGCGTCGACGAACGCTACGTGGAGTGGAGTGTCGGCGCGCTCCTCGGATACCTATTGATTCTCGTCGCGCTCGCGTGGGACGCGAACCGGCCGCCTCACGACGGGGCCGCCGCGCCGGCGACGCCGGGGCCAAAAATGCCGGAAGTGCCCGAAGCCGCGTCCGCCGGCGCCTGAGCCGCGCTCGAAACCGCGCCCGCCAGCACGCCGTTTCGAGGAAGCGGCGCACGGTGGTACATTCGGGAAAGGATGCTCCTCGAATGCGCGAACTGCGGCGCGCCGCTCGACGTGGTGCAAGGCAAGCCCACGTCGCGCTGCCACTACTGCGGCACCACGAGCCGGGTCGAGCAACTGCGTACCGTCGCGCCGACGACACCGGAGGGTTGGGTGCCGCCGCGCGCCTGGACGCCTCCACCGCACACCAATCTGCCTCAGGTTCCGCTCGCGTTCCGTCCGGTTCGGATGCTGGCTCGAGCGATTTCGTTCGGGGCGTCGCTCGCGTTCATCGGCATCATTTCCGCGGTCGCGCTCAGGATGGCCGCGGTCACGAACCCCGGAGTTTCGTCGCCACTCACGGCGCTCGGTGCGTCGGGCAACGTGCAGAACGTGCTGAACCAAGCCCTCGGCGCGCTCAACGCCGGAATTCAATCGGTCAATTCGTCGGCGCCGCGGGCTCCGCCGATCGTCTGCCGCGGCAACGAGAGCGTGACGCTCACCAAGCAAAACTTGACGCTCCCTCATCAGGTGTCGGTGATCGCGACGGACAACTGCACGATCCGGCTGGTCGATTGCACCGCGAATGCCGCGACCGACGTCGCGGCGTCGGGGAACGCCTCGGTGATCGTCGAAGGCGGCCAATATCTCGCCGACGGGCCGGCGATCGTGCTTGCCGACAACGCGACGCTCGACGCCTCGATGGGCGCGAACCTGGTCGGGGAATCGACGCTCACGGTATCCGGAAACGCGACGGCGACCCTTCGTAACGTCGTGGTCACCGGCCGACACGTCGCGATAGTCACGGCCGGACTGAGTCACGTGACGACGACCGGCACCGCCATTCACGGCGTGCTCGCCGGAACACGTCGTGTCGTCCACCAGTGAGCGATCCCGACGAGCTAACGAGCCAACGAGCCAACGAGCTAGCGAGCGAGCTAACGAGCCAGCTAGCGAGCGAGCTAACGAGCCAGCAGCGCGGTCGGCTTCGGCACGTGCGCTTGCCGGTGGGATCTGCGGGTGCTATCGACCGTGATTCATGCAGACGAGCGTCGCGCGGCGTGTCCGCGGGCAAGAGGGAAACGCCCGATGACACCGTCCGACGGGCTTCGCATCTCGGTCGTCGTTCCCACCCGAAATCGGCCCGATCACGCCGAAGCGTGCGCGCGCCAGTTGCTCGTGTGCGGCGGCTTCGACGAGGTCGTCTTCGTCGACCAGAGCGACGAAGGAAAAACCGAGGAAGCACTGCTCGCGATCGGAGACTCGCGGATCCGTTGCGTGCGCAGCAAGCTCCGCGGTGCGACCAACGGACGCAACGTCGGCATCCAATCGGTCAGCGGCGACGTCATCGCATTCACCGACGACGATTGCCGCGTCGCGCGCGATTGGACGACGCGCATCGCCGACATCTTTCGCTCGGACCCCGACGCCGCGGTGATCTGCGGCCGCGTGCGCGTTCCCCCCGAGATCCAACTGCAGGGCTTCGCGATCGGGTTCGACCCCGTCGTACGAGAGTGGCAACACCGTTTTCCGCCGCCGGACAAGGATTGGGGGATCACCGCCAACTTGTCGGCGCGGCGCACCGTGTTCGAACGGATCGGCAAATTCGACGCGTTTCTCGGCCCGGGTGCGCCCCTACTCTGCGGCGAAGAGCCGGATCTCCTGTTTCGCGTCCTGAAGGACGGCATGAAGGTCGTGAACGCGAGCGAAGTGATCGTCGATCACCTCGGCGCGCGCGCGCTCGGCCCCGAGTCGACGGCGCTGTGGAACATGTACGGCACGGGCACCGCGGCGGCGTTGTTCAAACACATTCGTCTGGGTGATCGCGACGCCGCCAGTCTCTACCTCCAGCATCTCGCCGTGATGGGCCAGCTCATGCTGACGAATCTGGTGCGCGGGCGGCGCCCCATCGGCATTCGCTACACCCTCGCGTTCCTCAACGGCGCCGTGAAGTCGTTCAAGTTCAAGGTCCATCCGAGCGACCGGCTGTACGAAGCGCAGTAACCGCGCTCTCTCATGAACCTAGCGCGCCGCGCCGCTTCGGTGGGTTTCTAGGGCGCGCGACCGAGCCACGGACGAAAGACGTTTTCCGTCCGATCGACGCGATACCGATACGTGAGCACCGCGCCCGCGACGAAGTAGAAGAGCACGCCGGGACGGGGGCGTTTGCGCTGCGCGGTGTCCGCGAGCGTCTTCTTCACGTAGAAGTTCACCCAGCGGCCGACGTCGCGGAGTCCGCCGAGACCAGAGAGTCGAGCGTGCTTTCCGAACGCGGCACCGACGGCGAATTGATACTGCACGTGCAGCGGACGCACGTCGGCCCCGGTGCGAATGCCGAGGTGGAGCACGTCGCTTTCCCTGGCGTTGATGATGCGATGACCGCCATTCAAGGCGCGAATGAGGAGATCGGTCTCCTCCGCACCGCGAAAAAACGGCGCGCCTGGACCGAGGAGCGGATCGAAGCCGCCCAGCTTTTCGAGAATGGTACGGCGAATCGCGAAATTGGCGCCGATGCCGATGTCGCCGTCGGGGAGCGGCACGTCGCCCTCCTGGATCCGCGCGATCGGCTCGAACGACGCCGCGTAGTCGTCGTCGTTTTCCTTGGGAGGCAAATGCACGCGGCCGAAAACGAGATCGGCCTCCGGATGGTCTTCGAGCGTGCTGGCCATGGTCGACGCCCACCCGGGCGCCGGCCGGCAATCGTCATCGGTGAACGCGATGATCGGCGCGGTGGTCGCCGCGACGCCGACGTTTCGCGCGTTGCTCGCCCCACGCAGCTCCGAGCGCACCACACGAAGCCGCGGATCGCGGATCGGGCCGAGAGCGTTCACGGTCGAGTCGTCGATGCTCTGATCGACGACGACGAGGTCCATGTCCACGGGATCGGCGAGCACGGCGTTCGCGGCTTCGGCTGCTTGCGCGCCGCGGTTTCTCGTCGGAATAACGATGGCAATGCGGGCCATATGGCGGCGCCCACTTTACCACCGCCGCGGGAAATTTAGCGGCTTCGTGATTCGGCGTTTTGCCTGCGCACTCAAGACGGCGTGGGGGCTCGGCGGAGCTTCCGCATCACGAAATTGCGGGCGGCGGCCGTTTGCTCTTTGTCGATCGCTCCGGTGACCCGGAGGAGGATCGCATACGCCAGCACGGCAATCGGCGCGACGACGAACGCGTTCCACGACGAGAGGACACGCGCCACGGCGACCATGCCGAGCCCCGAGATGCTCGAGAGAATGAGGGTGCGCCAGAAGCGCCGACCGAAGACCCCCCTCGGCACGAACCACACGGCGAGAACGAGGACGACGATCTCACTGACCACCGCGGCCCAGCACACCCCTAGTCCGCCGTTTCCGTAACGTCGCTGAAACCAGGGGACGAGAATGGGGTCCAGGACGACGCTCACGCCGACGCACAGCGATTGAACGACGGCCCACGCGCGCGACTTTCCGATCGCGACGATGCACGTGCCGAGCGGCATCGTGAAATACACGAGCACCAGGAACAGCGAGAGCACCCGCAGGTTTTCTTCGGCGGGGCCGAAC
>DATBBD010000576.1:0-3918 GCA_036271175.1 Polyangiaceae bacterium
CCCGCTCCACACGATGGACGCTAACACCATAGTCGTTGCGCGAGCCGTCGGTTTCCGCGAATCGATTGGATGACTACGGTGAACGCTCTCCGCGAGACGAGTCGACCGCGTTTCTAGAATGCGATCGCGTGACGATTCGGGGGCGGCGTCGTTCGACCCGCGCATGTGCGGGCGCTCGTCACCGGTCGAAAATCAATGAAGAAACCCGAATATCTGGGGCCGCCTCGCGGCGTCCGCGGGCGGCCTTGTGCTCGTTCGAGGGTTACGAGTATGTCCCTCGTTCCGATCATCCGGGCGACCTCGGGCACTCCGCCCCTCGCTCACCCCGCACGCCGAACCCCCCATGCCCGACGACAAAGACGCCTCGTTCAAAGCTCTATTCGAATCTTCGCCGAACCGCGGACGCGCGCGGCAGCTTCGACTCGGCGACGTGCTCGACGTGGAGGTCGTTCGAGTCGGCGCGAAGGAAGTGTTCGTCGCGCTCGACGGAAAACAGGAAGGCTTCATCGAAGCCGGCGCGCTCCGCGACGCGGACGGCAAGCCGACGGTGTCGATGGGTTCGCGCATCGCCGCGCGCGTGACGGCGATCGATCGCGAGACGGGTTCGGTGGAGCTCACGCCGCTCTCGCCCGAGCCGATCGTCACCGGCGTTTCGGAGTCCCCGGAAGGCGCGAAAGCGGCGGCGCCGGACAACGCGGTCGTCACCGGCATGCGCGTGAAGGGCAAGGTCGCCGGAGTCGAACGCTACGGCGTATTTCTCAGCTTCGAAGTGCCGGGCAAGAGTCGCCCGGAACGCGGGCTCATCCCCGCAGCGGAGCTCGGCGTGCCGCGTGGCGCGGATCTCCGCAAAGCGTTTCCTGTCGGCAAAGAGCTCGAGGCCGCCGTGACCGCCATCGACGAGCGCGGCCGCATTCGACTCTCCGTGACTGCGATGAACGCCGCCGAAGAGCAACGCGCGTTCCGCGACTACACCGATCGCGCGCGCCCCGAAGCGAACAAGGGCGAGAAAAAACCGGTCGGCTTCGGCACCTTCGCGGATCTCCTGAAGCGCGGCAAATAGCGCGTCCGTCACTCCAAGGAACCCACATGGTCCGACTCATCGAACGCCCGACTCGCGTCGAGGCGCAAGGCAACAAGCCGAAACTCATCGACGAGCACGTCGGCCGCGTGAACACCGGCACCGGCGACGTCAGCGTCGCGCACATGCGGAGTCCGAGTGGCTGGATCGAACCCGGACAGCGCCCTGAATTCGATGAATATACTTTGGTTTTGAGGGGCTCCCTTCGCGTCGAGTACGTCGGCGGTTCGGTGGACGTCGGCGCAGGGCAAGCCGTCATTGCCGAACGCGGCGAATGGGTGCGCTACAGCACACCCGGCGCGGACGGCGCCGAGTACGTCGCGGTGTGCTTGCCCGCGTTCTCGATGGATACCGTGCACCGCGATTCGAAGTGATGGCGACCGACGGACAGGGGGCGGCGCTCATCACCGGCGCATCGATGGGGATCGGGCTCGAGCTCGCGCGGGTATTCGCGCGGCATCAGCACCCCGTCGTGCTCGTCGCGCGGAGTCGCGACAAGCTCGAGGCGCTCGCCGCCGAGCTCCGTGAACGGCACGCGGTCACCGCGTGGGTCATCGAGGCGGATCTCGCCGACGAGAAAGCCCCGCAGGCGATCTTCGACGAAGTCGAACGGCAAGCGATCCAGGTCGATTATCTGGTGAACAACGCCGGGTTCGGCTCGACCGGGCGGTTCGTCGACGCCGACTACGGCCGGCAGCTCGACATGATCCGCGTGAACGTGACGGCGCTGACGGCGCTCACGCATCTATTTGGCCGTAAGATGGTGGAACGGCGACAGGGTGGCGTGCTGAATATCGCATCGACCGCGGGGTTTCCGCCGGGGCCGAACATGGCCGTCTATTACGCGACCAAGGCCTTCGTGGTCAGCTTCACCGAGGCGATCGCCCACGAGCTGCGCGCGACCGGCGTCCGAGTCACGGCATATTGCCCGGGCCCGGTGAGCACCGAATTTCCGCGCATCGCGGGCAACGCAGAAACCAAGTTGTTCAAGGCCGGCAGCGTCGCGGCGCCGCACCGGGTCGCCGAAGACGCCTATCGCGCGCTGATGCAGGGCAAGGTCGTCAAGATCCAGGGCTTCATGAACTGGATCAGTGTGCAGGTGCTCCGCGTGTCGCCACGTTCATGGGTGCGAAGCATCGTCGGATGGATCAACGCCACGCACTGAACGGAATGGCGGCCTCGTCTCGAAGCGTCAAATGGGGCCCGCGAAACCACCGGCGAAGCCGCGTCGTATACTCATGGTCGATGGTGCGCGCGTTTTCTCGCGTCCGGACGGCGTCGCTGATGGCCGCCGCGGTGTTCGCTGCGGAGGGCTGCCAAAAGGGTCCGAAGCCGCAGACGATCACGGTCGGGCAGCTTGCGGCGGAGATGAAAAGCAACGATCCGCCGCGGCTGTACGACGCGAACGGCGACAGCACGCGCCACGAGTACGGCGTGATTCCGTCCGCGACGCTCTTGCCGAGTAGCGAACACTATTCGCTCGAGCTGTTGCCACCGTCGAAAGCCGCTCCGCTCGTCTTCTACTGCGCGAGCACGTGGTGCGGCGCGGCGGAAATGGCAGCGAGCCGCGCGCTCCAAGCCGGCTACAAGGCCGTCGATGTGCTGCCCGACGGCATCAAAGGCTGGACCGAAGCCGGCATGCCGACGATGAAGGCCGACTGAGCGCGGAGCTCGCGCCGCATTCGCGTCGCACTCGCTCCCCCCGCGTGCCCGTCGCGACGCGAAATCACGGCTGATTCGGGAGAAAGCGCGCGTGCGCCGCCGTTGCCGTGGTAATAGCCGCGCGATGTTTCGGAAAGTACTGATCGCGAATCGAGGGGAAATTGCCGTCCGAATCATGCGGACCCTCCGCGAGATGGGCATCGGCTCCGTCGCGGTTTACAGCGAACCCGATCGCGACGCGCTGCACGTGCGAATGGCCGACGAGGCGTACCCGATCGGGCCTGCGCTCGCGTCGGAGAGCTACCTCCGCATCGACAAATTGATGGACGTCGCCAAGCGCTCGGGCTGCGACGGGTTGCATCCGGGCTACGGCTTCCTCTCCGAGAACCCCGCGCTTCCCGAAGCCTGCGAAGCGAACGGCGTCACGTTCATCGGACCTCCCGCGAGCGCGATGCGGGCCATGGGGTTGAAGACGGCCGCGCGCGACAAGATGAGCGCCGCGGGCGTTCCGATCGTCCCCGGCGGCGGAGCCGACACCGTCGACGAAGCCAAGGCGACCGCGCGACGCATCGGCTACCCGGTCATGTTGAAGGCGACCGCGGGCGGCGGCGGCAAGGGCATGCGCCTCGTCCACAAAGAGGAGGAGCTCGGGCCAGCGCTCGAACGCGCACGGAGCGAGGCGAAGAAGGCCTTCGGCGACGAGACGGTCTACCTCGAAAAGGCGATCATCCAGCCGCGCCACGTCGAGATTCAGGTGCTCGGCGATCGCGACGGAAATATCGTGCACTTGTTCGAGCGCGATTGCTCGGTGCAACGGCGCCATCAGAAAGTCGTTGAAGAGACGCCGTGCCCGGCGATCGACGACGACATCGTCCGGAGAATGGGCGAGGTCGCCGTGAAGGGCGCGCAATCGGTCGGCTACTTCTCGGCCGGCACGTTCGAGTTCTTGCTCGGCCAGGACAAGGAATTTTACTTCCTCGAAATGAATACGCGGCTCCAGGTCGAACACCCGGTGACCGAGCTGATCACCGGAATGGATCTGGTACGCGAAATGGTGCGCGTCGCCGCGGGTGAGTCGCTCGGCTACGCGCAGAAAGACGTCACTCGAAGCGGCGCGGCGATCGAGTGCCGCATTTACGCGGAAGATCCGGCGACCGGATTTCTGCCGAGCCCAGGGA
>DATBBD010000577.1:0-9445 GCA_036271175.1 Polyangiaceae bacterium
AGCCGACGGCCTTCGACGCGGCGCGCCCGAGCGAGATCCGGGTTCGGCCGAGCACGACGGCTTCCATGACGTCGCCGACGCCTTGTCCGCCCTTCAATCGCGACGTCAGCAGAGAAACCGCGCCGGCGCCCGCGCCGCCGAGCGCCGGAATCACGAGCCGAAGGAACCAGGGCAGCTTCTCGAACGCCGAGAGCACGTCTTTGGAGCGGTAGAGCCCGGTGAACACGACGTTGATCGCCTCGCGAAACACGACGGCGAAGGCAGCCGCGCCAATCGCGACGAAAACCAGCGCCGCGGCATAACGGCCCAGCGACGATTTCTCGGGCTCCGGCGTTTCCGGCGACAACGCGGGCAGGCTATCATCGCCCGATGAGCGACGGCGTCGAAGAGATCCGAGGCAAGCGAGTCCTCATCAAGTTCGAGGGGAAGAAGTGCATCCACTCGCGGATGTGCGTGCTGACTCATCCCGACGTGTTCGTCCCCAACGTCGAGGGCGAATGGATTCACCCGGACGCGGCGTCGCCGGAAGCGGTGGCCGCGCTCGCGCTCAACTGTCCATCGGGCGCCATCGCGTACGAGCGCCTCGACGGCGGCGAAGAAGAGCACGCGCCGATCGTGAACGTCGTACGCGTTCGCGAGAACGGCCCCCTCGCGTTCAATGCGCCGCTCGAGATCGACGGACAGAGCATCGGGTTTCGCGCGACGCTCTGCCGCTGCGGGCTGTCGAAGAACAAGCCGTACTGCGACACCAGCCACGTCGCGGCCGGGTTCACGGCGACCGGCGAACCTGCGACGCAAAAAACCGAGGCGCTCGCCGAACGCGCTGGAACGCTCGCGATCGCGCCACAAAAAGACGGGCCTCTGATGGCCCTCGGCAACGTCGAGGTCGTGAGCGGCACCGGGCGAACCGTGAACCGCATGACCAAAGTCGCGTTTTGCCGATGCGGCCAGAGCAGCAACAAGCCGTACTGCGACGGCACCCACAAGAAGGTCGGATTCAAGTCCGACTAGCGTCGCGTAGGCTCTCGGAAACGGTGCCCCTCACCAATAACCGAACATGCTGAGGCCCACGCCGCCGTCGGTGGGCATGAGGGCCAGGCGCACCTTGTTCGAGATGGGGCGATGAAAGAGGTACGGCACGCCGAACCCCGTTCCGGCACCGACGAGCGCGCCGGTGATCACGTCCGTCGCGTAGTGGCGATCGGCGGCGATGCGCAGGTAACCCCCCGTCGTCGCGAAGACGAGCCCGACCGCCCACATGACGGCGGCGAGTCGATAGTGCCGCAACGAGCCGACCGTGCCCGCCGACGTCGCGAGTGCGAACGCGAGCGTGGTGTGTCCCGAGAAGAACGAGACGTTGTCGTCCGCCGAGGCCGGGGTTTTCGACGCAGGGTTTCGGTAGTGCGCGTCCGGACGCTGCCGCGCGAACGTGAATTTACTGATCTCGTTCAGATCGAGCGCGACGAACGCCGATTCGGCCACGACGAGGAGGTCCACCGGGAGCTCGTCGACGCGACCGTCGCGCTTCGTGATGAGCGCGCCGATTCCCAAGCCGGCGAGAGGAGCAAGCCCAAAACTGAAGACGGTGCTCGCGGTGCCGGCGAGGCTCGTGTTCTTCCACTTGAGGGCGCTGCGGACGGACCGGTCGAAGCCGTTCAAGCCGTCGCTCCCGTCCGAGTTGCGGTCGCACCAGCGGCAATGTTTCGGCGTGAGGGTCGGCTCGAGGAGGGTGAGGGTGAGCCAGGTAACGCCGGCGGCCGCCGTGACGCCCGCGTCGAGGGGCAGGTCGTAGCGGAGCGCGGGGCGATCCGTCGTCCAGTCCTCGGCCGGTCGCTCGCCGGTCTTGACGTTCGGATCCACCGCCTTTACCGGGGGATCCGCCGCCCTTGCTGGGCCCCCAATGGAGACGAGTACGGCTGCGGCGCGCAGGGCTCGGCCCATTCGGCTCATGTGGCCCGTTACTCTAATTCACTCCGCGCCGACCTGGCACCCGTGCGGTGAAATTCTCGTCGGTTCGTTCGGCGTGGCCCGGTCGCGCGTCCGGGACCGGCGACCACGCCGAAGCTCCTCGGAGATGAAAGGATGATTAGAGGATCGGCTCGGGCACGTACGTCGGCAGCGCCGACCGCGGCACCGCGAACACGAAGAAGTGGTTCGGGTTGTCGACGCCGTTCGGGTGCGTGGTGTCGGTGATCGTCGCGAGGAAGTCGTTGTCGTTCGACACGTAGAGCGTGTGCACGAGCTGGCCGGCGACCACCACGTCTCGGCCGAACGCGACGCCTTCGAGCTTCGCCGGTATTTCGGTGCTGGCGATGCCGTGGGCGTTGAGCGTCGCCACGATGTCGAGAAAGAGCGTCTTCGGAATCGTCGTGCCGTCGAGGTTTCCGTCTCCGCTGATGCCGGTCACGTCGGTGGCGCCGTCGATGTCGATGTGGTTCAGCTGCTTGAAGACTGCGGCGTTGTCGGACGCGAGCCCGTTGCCGTCGCGCTCGTCGACGAGAAACTCGTGGGCGTTCACCGCGACGATGTCGCTCACCGTCGGGAACTTCGGCTTCGTGGCGGTTCCGATGTTGGTGAGCTCGTAGGCGTACTCGGAAATGGCGCCCGTCGCGATCGTGATCTTCACGAGTCGCGTGAACCGTCCGTTGGTGCCGCCGTCTTGAAGAAGCGGACTCTGCATCGCGCCGAGCAGGGTCTTGCCGTCGGGAGTGAGGGCCAGCCCTTCCATGCCCTTGTTCGCGACGCGACCACTCGTATTGTCTGAAATCTCGACTGCGCCTTGCGGGCTCAAGTTGGCGACCCCGAACGCCTCTGGAATGGCGAACGTGCGCAGGCGGCGTCCGGTGAGACGGTCGAACTCGTACACGTACGGGCCGTACTCGTCCGAGACGTACACGCGGAGGCCGTCTGTCGACACGCGAATGCTCTCCGGGTCTAGCCGCGCGTCGCTCGTGTCCGTCGACAACTTGCTCGGGTCGAAATTATCCGAACGGCCCGTGAAGAAGGAGACGTGGCCGCGATTCAACGAGGGCGTGCCGTCGCCGACGCCGCCTTCGGGATCGCCCGTACCGTAGACCAACGGATCGGTCGTCCAGAGGAGCGTCGTCGCGAGGAGCTCGGGGGTCATCGAGAACGGCAGCGCCGCGCCGGGTGCGTTCCGTCGAAGGGCGAGCTCGAACGTCTGGAACCGGTTGATGTACGAGACCGTGTCGTCGAGCGCGCTGTCGAAGGGAACGGCGTTCGGGCCGCGATCCGGCAACGCAACGAAGAAGTCGCCGCCTGCGTGGGCGAGCCCCGAACCGAGGCCGCCGAGGAGGTTTCCGGCGACGCCGTTTTCGAGCGGTGCGGCCGTCGCTTTCGAGCGATCGCTGATCGAGCCGCTGATGGTGCCGATGGCGATGAGGTCGACGGCAGGCGCCGTCGCGGTCACGGCCGAGGAGACCGTTCCGACTTCGCCGAGGTCGTTCGATGACGATTCTGGGTTCGCTCCGCAACCCGCGACGGCGATTCCGAGCGCGGCGAGGCAGGCCGTTTTGGTGTGTTTGACGAGGTTCGATGCTTTCATCGGCGCTCTGCTTACGCCGGCGCCCGCGATGGATGCGTGACGACTCCGTCAACTTTTCGCGAGCGCTCAGTGGCAAAGCGCGCGAATCGTCGCGCCGACGCGGTCCACTTGAGCGCCGAGCACCTCGAAGGCCGCACGCGCCCCTTGCCAATCACCGCTCTTGCAATGCAACTCGACGGCCTTGGCGCTCTCGGCCGCTTCCGTCGCCGACAGCATCAGCAGCATTCCCTTGAGCTCGTGCGCCGACTTCTTCGCGTCGCCCTGTTCGGCGCCGAGCTCGGTCGACAGCTTCGGCATCAGACGGGCCGTCGTTTCGCGGAAGAGCCGTGCTACGTCCGAAAGCACGGCGGGAGCGTCGCCGATGCGGGCGAGTAGCGTCTCGCGATCGAACGCGGGATGCGACGATGTCGCCACGGGAGCCGGCGTCGGTCGCGGCGGCGCGCCGCCGACCCTGCGCAGCGTCGCGTAGAGGATCTCCATGTCGAGTGGCTTGGCGACGTAGTCGTCCATGCCGGCGGCCAGACAGCGCTCGCGGTCGCCGGCCATCGCTTGTGCCGTGAGCGCGACGACCGGGACGCGGCGTCCGGTGCCCGCCTCGCGTTTTCTGAGGAGCTCGACGGCCGCGAGACCGCCGAGCTCCGGCATTTCGAGGTCCATCAAGACGACGTCGAACGACTTTCGCTCGAGCTCGTCGAGCGCTTGCCGCCCGTTGTCGACGACCGTGACGCGATGTTCGGCGAGGGCGACCATGTGCTTGATGACGTACTGGTTCACCGCGTTGTCTTCGGCGACCAGGATGTCCAGCCGCGGCCCTTCCGCGACTCGAACGGGGAGCGACGCACGGCGAGGCGGGTTCTGTCGGCTCTTCAAGCGTTCCACCGCGGCGAGGAGCTCCGACGGAACCACGGGCTTGGCGACCTGCGCCGAGCTCCGCTCGTCGAGATGGGTCGGCGTTGCGCGGAGCCCGCTCGCCGGAACGAGAAGGACCGTGGCCGGCGGGCGATGCTGGCGCTGCAACGTGGCCCACGCGTCCTGGTCCTGGAAGACGATCGGCGCGTCGACGACCAGGAGCTCGAAACGCTGCTTCGCGGCGGCGCGCGCGCCGGCCTCCACGCAAGCGTCGCGCAGATTCTCGACCGCGAACGGGCGCATCCTCCATCCGAGAAAGAGCTCGACCAGAGAGCGCCGCGTCGTCTCGTGGTCCTCGACGATGAGCACCGAGAGATCGTCGAGCATCGGCAGATGCGGGCCGCCCGAGTCGAGCACGCGCTCGAACGGCACTTCGAAGAAGAAGCGACTTCCTTTTCCGAGCTCGCTCCGGAGGCCGATTTGCCCGCCCATGAGCTCCACGAGCTCCGAGCAGATCGCGAGCCCGAGTCCCGTACCGCCGAATTTTCGACCCACCGACGCGTCGGCCTGGGTGAACGCATCGAAGATCGACAGCTGGTGCGCCTCGTCGATTCCGGCCCCGGTGTCCTCGACCGAGAACTCGAGCCGAACGCGATCCGACTCTTCCGACGCGAGCGACACGGCAACGACGACTTCGCCGTGCTCCGTGAACTTCAACGCGTTGCTCACGAGGTTGATGAGCACCTGCTGAAGCCGATGGGGATCTCCGACCAGCGAGTCGGGGACCGTGTCCGGCAACCTCAGCACCAACTCCACGCCGCGTTGTTCGGCGCCGAGCGCGAGACCGCGGAGCCCTCTGCCGACGGACTCGCGGAGAGCGAACGGCGTCCGTTCGAGCGAGAGTTTGCCCACTTCGGCCCGCGAGAAATCGAGGATGTCGTTGATGATGTGCAAGAG
The DNA here is from genome assembly GCA_036271175.1 of Polyangiaceae bacterium. Taxonomy (GTDB): domain Bacteria; phylum Myxococcota_A; class Polyangia; order Polyangiales; family Polyangiaceae; genus DASZVB01. The sequence goes on from DATBBD010000577.1 coordinate 5,372, forward strand.
CCCGTTTGCCGAGGACTCGACGATCCGGAGGTAATCGCGCTGCACGTCGCTGAGCTCGGTCTTCAACGCGAGCGCGGTCATCCCGATGACGCCGTTCATCGGCGTTCGGATTTCATGGCTCATGCGCGCCAAGAAATCCGATTTCGCGCGCGCCGCTTGCTCCGCCGCTTCTTTCGCGGCGATGAGCTCGCGTTCTTGTCGCTTGCGCTCGGTCACGTCGCTCGCGACGCCGAGATAACCGGTGAGCACGCCGTCGTTGTCGCGAAGGGCGGTCATCGAGAGCAGCACCGGAAAACGCGTGCCGTCCTTGCGCACGTACGTCCACTCGTTCTCGTCGACTGCGCCGCGGCGCGCCTTCGCGGCGAACGCGTCGAATCCGGCGGCGACGTGCTCGCGAAGCTCGTTGCTCAGCGCGGCGGCGCGCCGCTCGATCTCGCTCGGAAGGTGAATGATCGCCGGCGTGGCGACGCCGATCACCTCGCTCGCCGAATAGCCGAGCATCCGCTCGGCGGCGATGTTCCACTCCCGGATGATGCCGTCCGGCATCGTGGCGATGATCGCGTAGTTCGCCGAGTCGAGGATGCCGCGCCAGAGGGTCAGGGTTTCGCGGAGCTTGTCCGCGGCGATGCGGCGTTCGGTAATGTCTTGGATCGTTCCGAGGTAGCCGGTGACGCGGCCGTCGTTGTCGCTCATGGCACTGGCCATGCCGGCCACCCACACCGTTCGTCCGTCGACGTGTCGGTAACGAAACTCGAGCAAAAAGTCGCGCTTCTCGGCGATCGCCCAGGCCCACTCGTCGAGGACCGCCGTCGTGTCGTCCGGGTGTAGCGCGTCGAGCCATCCGGTATCGAGCGCGCGTTCGTAGGAGACTCCCGCGAGCTCTTCCCAGCGCTCGTTCACGAAGACGCAGCGCCCCTCGGTGTCGGTTTCGAAAATGCCGATCGGGGCTTGGGTGACGAGCGCGCGAAAGCGGCGTTCGCTGAGCAGGAGCGCGTGCTGCTGTTCCCGGAGCGCGATCTCCGACTGTTTCTGGACCGTCACGTCCTGGACGGCCGTGCCGATCGTCACGGGCACGCCGTCTCTCCACGCGAACACGCTGGTGTGGAAGAGCAAGTAGCGCAACTTGCCGTCGCTCCGAACGACGCGAGCCTCCGCCGAGAACGGCTCGAGCGTCCTTCTGAAATTCGCGAGCTGTTCGTCGAGCCGAACGCGGTCTTCGGCGTAGACGTGTTGCCAGAGCGCCTCTCGCGTCGGCTTCAGCGCCCCCGGTGCCACGCCCAAGATTCGATAGATCTCGTCGGACCAGGTGATCTTTCGCGTCGCGACGTCGGTGATCCAGCTCCCGAGCCGCGCGACGCGCTGAGTCTCGAGGAGCTCGGCGCGACTCGTCATCAGATGGCGTTCCGCGAGCTCGCGCTCGAGCTTCGCGGTGGACGCGATGAACTTGGACTCTTCGGCTTCGTCCCTGGCGATTTCGAACGCCAGCTCGAGCTCGGTTCGCTTCGACACGTCGGTGGCCGTCAAGAGCGTCAGCTGTTCGCCCTCCCACTCGAGAGCGCTCGAACCCACGTCCACGGGGAACTCGGTGCCGTCCTTGCGCCGCCCCACGAGATGACGGCCCGAGCTCATCGGTCGCACGTGAGGCGACTTCCGGAATTCCTCGAGTCGCGCCTCGTGGCGACCCCGGTTCCGCTCCGGCACCAACACTTCCGAGCGTTGCCCGAGGAGCTCGTCGCGCTCGTACCCGAAGAACGACGCCATCTGCGTGTTCACCAGCACGATGACGCCATCCGCCCGAACGAGCATGACGCCATTCGGCGCGAGTTCGAACGTCGCTTCGTACAAGGACTCCGGCACGCCGGTCATGTTGCCCCTCGTTTTCGGGCCTACCCCGCGCGCGGGAGCGAAAGTTGCGAAAGTCCGTCGATCGACCTGGCGTCGCCGAGCAAGCGCCCTTGTCCGAGGCGGCACCCGAGCGCGCGAAGGAGCTCGAGCTCCCGCGGCGTCTCGACGGATTTCGCGACGACGTTCCACCCGAGCACCTGGGCGGCGGCCAAGGTGGCTTCGAGCGTTTTCTCGCCGGTGCCGCGCGTCGCGCTGCGGAGGAGCGACGGCGTGAGCTTCAAGGTCGAGATCGGAAGCTCGGCGAACTCCGCCAGTGACGAGCGCCCGGAGCCGTAGTCGTCGATCGTGATGCGGACGCCGAGCGCGGCGAGCTGAGGAAGCCGAGTTCGGGCGCTCGCGAGGCTCTTCAAGAGCGTCGCTTCACCGAGCTCGATTTCGAGCGAGCTGCCCGAAACGCCGTGAGTCTGGAGCGCCTCTTGAACCCGATCGACGAAGTCCGGCTGGCTGAACTCGGCGAGGGAAATATTCACCGAAATGGAACCGGCGACGAGCTGTCGTCGAAGGAGCAAACACACCGTATCGAGCACCCAGGCGCCGATGCGAGGCAGCTGCCCGACTTGGTCGAGCACCGGCAAGAACTCGCCGGCGTTCACGCGAGATCCGTCCATGGCGTCCCAGCGAAGCAATGCTTCGTGCGACACGACGTTGCCGTTCGTCAGGTGGGTGACCGGCAGGAGAACGACCGAGAGCCGCGCCTCGTCGACGCCGCTGAAGAGCTCTCGCTCGAGCTCGACCCGCCGCGACAAGCGATCCGGGCCGCCTTCGCCGGCCACGGCGTGACAGTTTCTTCCGCGATCCTTCGCCTGATAGAGCGCCCGATCCGCGCTCCGGAGGAGCTCGTCGACGTCCGTCCCATGCTCGGGCGCGAGCGCGGCGCCGATGCTGCAGGTGACGGCTTGCTCCTTGTCGCGGACGATCAACGGCGTGGCGAAGGCGTTCACGATCCGCTGCGCGACGCGGCGCGCGCCCGCCGTATCTTCGACGTCCTCGAGGAGCACCGCGAACTCGTCGCCGCCGATCCGGGCCACGGTGTCTTGTTGCCGCGTGCTCGCTTTCAGTCGCGCTGCGGCGAGGACCAGGAGCTCGTCGCCCACCTCGTGACCGTAGGTGTCGTTCACGGTCTTGAAGTGATCGAGATCGACGAGCAAGAGCCCGATGGAGTTTCCGACGCGCCGTGTCCGCGCGACCGCTCGCGTGAGTCGCTCGTTCAGGAGGGTCCGATTCGCGAGCATCGTGAGGCCGTCGTAGTGCGCCAGTTGGATGAGACGGCGCTCGGTCTGCTTGCGTTCGATGCCGTACCGCACCGCACGCATGACGCGGTCGCCGTCGAGATTGCCCTTCAGGAGGTAGTCCTGGGCCCCCGCTTGCACCGCGCGGAGCGCGAGCGCTTCGTCGTCGGAACCGGTCACTACGACCACTGGGGTGGTCGGAGACACCGCTTGAAACTCGCTGAGCGCCGAAAGCCCCGTTGCATCGGGTAGCTCGAGATCGGACAGGATGATCGCGTACTCCCGGCTCTTCAGGAGGGTGCACGCTTCGGCGAGCTTGCTCGCGCGGACGATGCGATAGGCGCCGCCGCCCGCGCGCTCGATGGTCTGCGTCAGGATCAGCGCTTCGAAATCGTTGTCCTCGACGATGAGCAAATGTTGACCGACCGCCGGAACGTCGGGGCGGGTCGAGTGCGTGCCTCGTGCGTGACGGATCTGCGCTTGCTCGACGGCGCGCGTGACGAGCGAGAGCAGCGCGCTCTCCGTCCACGGCTTGAGCAGCACCTCGGGCGCCTCGGGACTCGCTGCGGCCTCTCGCGCCATCTCGCGGTGCCCGGTCACGATGACGAACGTCGAATTCGGCTGGAGCACGCGCAGCTTCGAGATGAGCTCCGTGCCGCGAAGGCCGGGCATTTCCTGGTCGGTGACGACGACCGCGTAGGGGTATTCCTGCGTGAACGCGAGCGCCTCGAATCCGTCCCTGGCGACATCGACGAGAAACCCGCGGGCGCGAAGGGTGCGGGCGAACGCGTTGCGCACGAGCACGTCGTCGTCGGCGAAGAGGATCCGCGTACTTCCCGTGTTCGACGCGGTTTTCAGAGACATCGCTACCGTAGAGAGTAGCGGCCAAACGCACCGGATCCTAAGGGTTGGCGCTGACGGATTCCGCCGGCGCCGACTC
>DATBBD010000578.1:0-13483 GCA_036271175.1 Polyangiaceae bacterium
GGATCTTTCCGGCGACGAGACCGGCTTCCCGCCGCCGCCGATTCCATCATTGTGGCAAGCGCCGAAACCCGACGAAGGAAAGTGGGTCGCCGTTTCGTACCCCTGGTTACCGACGTTGAAAGCGCCGACGTCGAAGGGGCCCGCGGACAAGGCGCCTCCGTACTTTTACACGACGATGATCCGGCCCGACCCTGATCGGCCCTACACCGAGGTGATGCTCGTCGCGATGGACATGCGACAGCTCGAGCTCGGAATGGAGGGCGGCTACGAAGAACCGGAGCCCGCCACCGGGCCGCCCGATACCGGACGTATTCCGCGGGACGCCGCGGTGCTCCCGCGCGTCGTCGCGGCGTTCAACGGCGCGTTCAAGGCCGAGCACGGCGGCTACGGCATGATGGTCGGGAGGCGTGTCTTGCTGCCGCCCGTACCCGGCGCGGCGACCGTCGCGGTCATGAACGATGGCGCCGCCGCGTTCGGCAATTGGCCGAACACCAAGAGCATTCCCGACGACATCGTGTCGTTCCGTCAGAACCTCGACCCGCTCGTCGAGGACGGCACCGTGAACCCCGCCGGAAGGCACATCTGGGGTTTCCAGATCGAAGGCGAGAGCACCGAAACCGAGCGCACCGCGATCTGCCTCACTCGCGGACGCCACGTCTATTACGCCTGGGGCCACGACATCAGCGGCAGCCGGCTCGCGGCGGCGCTGCGGCAAGCGGGCTGCGATTACGCGATTCACCTCGACATGAACCCGCGTCACTGCGGCTTCGTGTTCATGAACGCGCCGAACCCGGACCTGCACGGCGCGCACTACGCGATCGCCGATTCTCGTATGGACGTGAATCCGAGCCGGTACGTCCTCGGGTCGGACAAGGACTTCTTTTACGTGATGCTCCGGAACCCGGCGTTCGTCGATCCTTCGGGCGCGAGCTTTTCACCCTCCGAGGGAACACAACCTGCTCCGGCTTTTCTTCCTGGGATTCACGAAGCGGACGTGGTCGTCGGGGATCTCGAGTTGAAGGTCTACGAATTCGACGAGGGGCGCGTCGAGTGGGTGCTGCGCGCGGGCGCCGACGAACCGAACGAGCGCAATGCTCCGTCGAAGAAAATGGGCCTCGAGCCAGCGCTCGAAGGCAAGGTGCTCGCCTCGGTCGGTCTCGGGAACACGACCGACGCACTTCGCTACGGTCTCGCCTTCGACGGCAAGCCCTCGCTCGATCTGCGGCAGAGCTACGCGACCGTCGTGCTGTCGAAGGGACAATCGCCGCGGATCTTCGCACCCGGAGAGCGCCCGGCGCTCGGCCCAACCGACGACGCGGTTCAGCTTCCGCTCCTCGCCGATCACGGCCAGTTGAATTCTCGCGCCGCCGATCGCGGCGGTTCGCGACTCCGCGGCGCGCTCTGCGTCACGCCCGAAGGGAAGGTGTTCGTCGCGCTCGGACATCACGATTCGAGCGACCCGCTGGCGTCGGTGCTGCTCGAATCCGGCTGCCCTCGGGTCGTCGCGCTCGACCGCGGGTCACGCCACGCGGCGTTCGTGCATCGTTCGGAGACGGCGACGCCGCCCTTGAGCCGCTATGAGACGAGTGTGCTCTACGCCGTCGGACGACCGATGACGCCGCACGCGTATCGGTCCCGCTTCGACGGCGCGGGGTTACTCACGCCGCCATCTGCCCCATGATCGTCTTCAAGCGACCCATCGCGCGCGAGTGGAGCTGAGAAATCCGCGGCTCGCTCACGCCGAGCATGCGGCCGAGGTCCTTGAACTTCACGCCCTGGAAGTAGTGGAGCGACACGATGTGACGCTCGCGCTCCGGCAATTGTTCGACCGCGCGCGCGAGGCTCAGGCGCACTTCGCGGGTCTCGATCTCGCGATCGGTGTTCGAGGAGTCGCTCGCGACCAGGCAGCGCGCTTGTTCCGTCTCGCTCACCTCGTCGAACCGCACGACGACGGGCGGCCGAGCCGTCGCGTTGCCGGCGGCCTTCGCCGCCTCCGCCGCAGCCGCGCGGGCTCGTCGCGGAAGCCAGTCTTGCGCGCGCAGCTCGTCGAGGATCGCGCCGCGGATGCGCACGCGGACGTACCAATCGAAGCTGCCGCTCCGGTCGTCGCCGTGCTTGCGGATCGCATCCCAGAGTCCACTCATGCCCGCGGCAACGAGATCGTCGCGGAGCACGTTGCAGGGCAGGCGTCGCTGAAAGCCGCCCGCGATTTGCCGGACGATCGGCGTGTATTCGACCAGGAGTTGGGCCGCGACGTGCGGCGGGAGGGTCGACCGCGGCGCCTCGGTCGCGCGGCACTTTGCCGGTTTCCGGAGCATGTCCCCGGCGTCCACGTTATTTCCCGATTGCGCTTGTACGTCGATCATTCCGCACCTCGACCAAGCTCTAAAGCATGGGTCGTGCCGTGGAATATTTGCTAATAATTCAATATACTTACATGCCATGCCCCTCGGGTGGAGGGTCGTCGGAGACCCGGAACTCCCGTCAAGGTCCGTAGGACCGATGGACGGCCTCACTTCGAACGAAAGAAGATGAATCCTTACGAACGGACCCGAAATCGTACGATCGGGACCGATCCGTCGTGGCTTCTCGACGACCCGCTCTGTCGGCTCTCCTACATGGGTCGGTCGCGACCTGGAACGAGCTTAAAATAACCCAGTACGAGCGTGAACGGCGACGTGAGGGGTCGGAACACAGCCGGCGACAGCCGACCCGATGGCGCGTTTCTTGGCGGTTCTACACCCCGGATGCCAAACTTTCGCCTGCTTCGGGATCGCGGGCAGCGCTCGGGGCGAGGAACCATGGGCGACGGAAAAAACCTGGTCGGGATCGATATCGGGACGAGCTCGATCAAGGTCTGTCAGCTCAAGGAGTCGAAGAAGGGATTCGCCCTTACGCGACTCGGTTACGCCGCGCTGGCGCCGCAGACCATCGTCGACGGCCAAGTGATGGACGCGAGCGGCGTCATCGAATCGCTTCAGCGCATCTTCCACGATTCGAAGATCCGCCAGCGCGAGGTCGCGCTCAGCGTGTCGGGTCAGTCGGTCATCATCCGCAAGATCACGGTGCCGATGATGACGCCCGCAGAGCTAGAAGAGCAGATCCACTGGGAAGCGGAGCAGCACATCCCGTTCGACATCAAGGACGTGCAGGTCGACTACCAGGTGCTCCGGCGGCGTCCGGAAGCGAACCAGATGGATCTCTTGCTCGTCGCGGCCAAGCGCGATCAAATCAACGATTTCGCGCAGCTCGCTCGCGACGCCAAACTCAAACCGGTGGTCTGCGACATCGACGCGTTCACCGTCCAGAACCTGTTCGAGATGTCGCGCGGGCTTCCGCCCGACCAGACCGTCGCGCTGATCAACGTCGGCGCGAGCATGGCGTCCTTGAACATCATCTCGAACGGAGTGAGCGCCTTCACTCGCGAGATCGCCAACGGCGGCAACATCATCACCGAGGAAATTCAGAAGCAACTCGGTGTGCCGTTCGATCAGGCCGAAGCCTACAAATGCGGCGGCCCCGCCGAGGGCGGCGCTCCCGGGATCGTGCCCGAACCGGTCGCTCGCGTGATCGAATCGGTGACGGACTCCATCGCCGGCGAGATCCAGAGGAGCCTCGACTTCTTCCTCGCGACGACGGGTGAGGGCGAAATCAGCCGCATCTATCTCACCGGCGGCTCGGCGAACCTGCCGTCGCTCGGGCAGGCGATCGAACGCCGCTCGCGGGTGTCGGTCGACACCTGGGCTCCCACCGAGCGCCTCGTCGTCGAGGGCAAAGACGTCGATCGAGCGATGTTGCAGGCGAGGGCCGCGCAGCTCTCCGTGGCGCTCGGTCTCGGCCTCCGGAAGCAGAAAGAAGCGCGCTCGTGATTCGCATCAACCTGCTTCCCCAGAAGCGCCGCGCGCAGCAGTCGGAGGGCGGTCAGCTCTGGGCCGTCATCATCGTGCTCATCGTCGCGCTCGAGGCGGTCGTCTTTTTCTTCTATCACGGCAGCAAGAAAGAGGAGCTCGTCGTCGAGCGCCGCAAGAACGCCGAGGTCGAAGCGCAGATCGACCAGTCGAAGAACTCCATCAAAAATCACGCGGACGTCAAATCGCAACTCGAGCATTTGAGAGCGCGCGAAGACGCGATCTCGAAACTGCAGAGCGCGCGCACCGGACCGACGGCGGTGCTCCTCGAGCTCGCGCGAATCGTCACGCCGGGTCGCGGCCCGACGGTGGATCCCGATCGACTGAACCAGCTACGCCGCGAAAATCCGCTCGCTGTCTACAACCCGACCTGGGACGCGCGCCGCCTCTGGCTCACGAAATACGTCGAGTCGCAGCGCCTGGTGAAGCTCGAAGGTCTCGCCCGCGACGGTGAAGACGTCAGTGAGCTCGCGCGGCGCATGTCGCTCTCGAGCTACTTCGGGGACGTGAAGCTCTTGCCCGCTTCGAAGATTCACTCGGCGGACACCGGGATGGACATGGTCCACTTCCAGCTCGAAGCAAAGGCGAAGTACTAATGGCACGCCCGAGCCCCCTGTCGCGGATCAATCTGCCGACCAAGGTCGGCATCGGCCTCATCTTGGTCGTCCTGGTCGCGGTGGTTTACTTCGTCGTGTTCTACGGCGATCTGTCGACGAGCATCAGCGCCGAGCAAGGGCGCGGCCGTCAGCTCACCGGCGATCTCGCCGACGCGCAGAAAGCGCAGCACGCTTACCAGATGGACCTCGCCGAGCTCGCCGACCGGCAGCAACGCCAGCGCGAGCTCAACAAGATTCTCCCCGCGACGACCGAGTATCCGGCGTTCTTGAGCGCGGTGCAGGCCGTGGCCAACGTGGCCGGGGTGAGCTTGACGGCCTGGACGCCGCAAGACGAATCGCCGGATCAGTTCTACGCGCGGGTGCCGATGCGCGTCGAGCTCACCGGACGATTCCACCAGATCGCAAAGTTCTTCTACAACGTCGGTCAGCTCGATCGCATCATCAACATGGAAGACATCTCCCTGACGGATCCGGTCCAGAAGGGCGACGAAGTGACGCTGAAGGTCAGCGCACTGGCGACCGCGTTCCACTCCATCGACGAATCGAAGCGTCCGGTCCGGAAGGTGCAATGAGCCATGGCTAGATTGCGCGTTCCGCTTCTTTTTGCCGCGGCGCTCGGCGCGTCGTCGGGCTGCACCGATCCGGTTTCCAAACCCGCGCCGCAGTCGACGGCGCCCGCCGCCGGTGCGCCGTCGGTCCGCGGCCCGCAAGCGGACGTCAAGGCCAAGCCGGCCGAGGCGCCGCCAGTCGTGCAATTTCAAGAAACCGACTTCAGCGAAAGCGAGCGAAGCCGCGATCCGTTCCGCTCGTTCGCCGCCGCATTCGCCGACGAAGCGCGTACGCGCGTGAAGTCGCAACGCGAGGTGGTCCTCGATCAGTACTCCCTCGACGAGCTCAAGCTGGTCGGGATCGTGACGCGCATTCAACCGGAGCGCGCGCTGCTCGTCGATCCGACCGGCAAGGGACACATCATCACCCGCGGCCAATTCGTCGGGCGTGCCGAGACCGTCCAGGGCGGCACGAGCGGCGCCGACTACGAGATCAATTGGCGAGTCGAGCGCATCCGGGACACGGACGTCGTCTTCGTGCGCGACGACCCGAACAACCCCGACGTCCCGAGCGCCACGCGCATCGTCGCGCTCCGCCCCGAGCAAGTCGCCGACTCGAACGACTCGAACTAAAACGAACGCGGTGCTCACTCGAGTCGAGCGTGCGCTCGAATTGCCGCCCGGACGGTGAGCTACGAGCCGGTCTTCGACGCCGGAATGGGCCCGCATTTCGGTAGGCGATAGACGTCGAGCGACGGGTTCAGATCGGGCAGGAACCGTGGCGCAACGGAGTCGGGCATCGCTACCTTCGCGCCCGCGACGGGCAGCTCGTCGACGGCGCGCCGTGAACGCAACTCGGCTTCGATTCGGTCGTCGTTTCGTTTGGCGATTCGCGAGCGCCCGACGCCGTAGACCGGCCGCACGACGAAACACTCCGACCCCTCGGCGTGCGCGACCCGGCGCTCGAGGTCGGCGAGCGCGGGCGCAGTCGTCGTCACGCGGAGGCCCGAGAGCCGCTCGCTCGAGAAGCCAATTTCCGGCGGAATGAAGACGCGCGCGTTGCCCGCGTGCGCCCGAAGAAACCGCGCCACGACGTTGCGCGTGTCGGGAGCGAGGTCGAGGTCCAACAAGGCGCCGCGATGGGCGCGTGCGGCGTATGACGCGACGACCGCGACCGCGACGAGGCTCGGCCACCACGGCGTTCGAAACGGCGCGGGCAGCCGGTCGAGCGCCGCGGACCACGTCGGCTTTCGGCGCATCCAGAACGCTGGGGTCGCGATCCGCGCGAGCGCGATCAGGCCTCCGGCCACGAACACCGGAACGAGGGCGAACACCGGCAGGACGGTGCGGAGAAAATGGACGCGGTTCGTGCTCATGTGGACGAGCATGGCGAGTGGAAAACTCGCGAGCGTCGCCGCGCGCCGCGGAGCGACGAAGAGACCGAAGACCAATCCGACGGCGGCGAGCCCGAGACTGAACGGTTCGTAGTCCTCGGAGAGGCTTCGCAAATAGAAGAGAAATTGCGGGACGCCCGCCGGTCCGTCCTGGCCGGGGTGACCTGTCTTGTAGTGATGGATCTCCCACGCGACGTCGGCCATGAATTGACCGCGATCGAGCACGCTGTACGGGACGCACGCGACGAAGGCCGCCGCCGCAGCCGCGCCCAACACCGCGAGCTTCCCGGCCTGGGAACGGAGCCCTTGGCCAGTCCATTTGCCGGTCAAGACGATGTGGAGGCCGAGCGGCACCAGCACGAGCGCGCTGTTGTATTTGCTCGCGGCGGCCATCCCGGAAAGCACCCCCGGCACGACGCTCGTGGCGACGTAAGACTCACGTTCCCACGCCGCGAACGTCGTCGCGAGCGCCGCGGTCACGAAGAAGAGCGTGACGACGTCGACGCTCAGGTATTCCGCGGTGGAATGCTCGAACACGTGGCTTCGCGATAGGATGAGCGGAGCCAGAACCATCGCCAGGTTGCTTCGATAGACACTCCTCGCGATCACGCCGACGCAGGCGAGCGCGGCGATCGACGTCAGGGCAAACAAGAGCCGCGAGGCGTCGTAGACCACCTCGGGGACATACGCGGCGCCGCGGAGCGGTACGGTCCAGGCGCTCGGAGGTGGCGCGCCCGACGCCAGCCCGGCAACCTTCATCGCGAAGGTCGTCAGGTAGATCGGCAGCGACGGGTAGCGAAAGAAGTGCGGATTGGCGTCGCCGCTTCGCAGTATGGAAACCGCCTGGTGCGTTAGAAATCCTTCATCGACGTGTTGGCTGTACGGGAGGGTGCCCTCGATGGCGCGAACCCGAGCCACTCCGAGCGCGGCGAGCACGAGCGCGAAAATCACCCACCAACGACGCTGCGGCCGAAGCCACTTCGAGCCCGTTTTTTCGCTCGATTCTGCGTTCTCGGCGGGGAGACCCGCGGCGTCCATCACTTCCGACGATCCTGCCTGCACGGTCTGTCGTCCCACATTCATCGGTTAAGGAAGCGCCGGACGAATTAGCGCGGAATTTGTTCGGTTGGATCGGCGCACGTTAGGCTCCTGAATCGGGAATCAAGCATGCCTATGCGCGCTCGTGGCCGAAACTTCGTCTTAGCCCCCAACCAGGGCTATCCATCGTCGCTCGCTTCGGCCCAGGCTGCCGCTCGGGAGGAGAGGGTCCCACCCACGGTGGCCCGCCGGGCCCCGTGTCGTTCGTCCGTCCCTGCGCGCCCCTCCGCGTGGCTCGTCGGCGCGGCGTTGTTCGTCGGTGCGACCCCCTCGCGGGGCGCCACCCTGGACCACGTCGTGGAAGCGCGCCCGACCCTGGACCACGCGACTCACGTCGAGGTCCGTCCGCTCGCCGAAGCGCGTGCCGCCGAGGTTCGCGTCAGTTTCACCGCGCCGCCGGTCTACACGGCGCGGCTCGACAAGGGCAACCGCCGGCTCGTCGTCGACATCGCGGGCGCCGACGTGATGGGCGCCCCGGCGGCGCTCACCGAACACGTCGGTGCCGTCGGCGGCGTCATGACGCAAGCGTTCCACACCGGGACATCCGAGACGACGCGCGTGCTCGTGACGCTGCTCGAAGACTCGAAGTACTCCATCGTTCTCGAAGGCGCGGAGCTCGTCATTCGCGTACGGCCCGGCGCGCCCGGCGTCGACGACGCGCTCGCGAAACAGGGCGCCGCCGAGCGGGCCACCGAAGCGCCGCGCGTTTCCGACGTGCGCTTCGAGCACCACGAAGACGAAGACGACGTGGTCATCTTGCTCACGCACGCCGCGAAATACACCGAGAAGACCGGAGAATCGGCCAAGCCGCGACTCGTGCTCGACGACGCCGAGCTCCCGACGGGGCTCGAGCGCAGCCTCGACGTCGCCGCTTTCGGCGGACGCGTTTCGACGATCTCGACGTTTCACGATCCGGTCACTCACGCCGTGACCCTCGATGTCGACGCCGAGGACGGCCTCGAGTCGCACGTCACCCGTCGCGGCGACGCCATCGTCTGGTCGTTCTCGAAGCCCGGCGCGCTCCCGGCGTCGGTGACCGGTGTCGGGCTCGACGGCGGCGCCGCCCGTCGCTCGCGCACGCTGCACGTCGACGACGTCATTCGCGACATTCCGCCGGTCACGACGGCATTCCGCGGCGCGAGACACGCGGCCTCGTCGACGCCGGTCGAGCATACGACAGCCGCAGAAGGCGCCGCCGCGTTCACCCCCGCGATCGCCGGCCAAGCCGCCGACGCGCCCGCCGCGAAATTCGACGGGCGCCGGATCGATCTGGATCTCAAGGACGCGGACATCCACAACGTGCTCCGGCTTCTCGCGGACGTGGGCCGCGTGAACATCGTCACCGCCGACGACGTTCAGGGCACCGTCACGGTGCGCATGCGCAACATCCCCTGGGATCAAGCGCTCGACGTCGTGCTCCAGTCGAAGAACCTCGGCATGGTTCAGCGCGGCAACATCATCCGCGTCGCGCCGCTCGCTCAGCTCGAGAAAGAGCGCGAAATGGCCATCGCGCGACGCCGCCAGGAGCTCCAGCTTGCGCCGCTGGAAACGCGACTCATTCCGGTGAGTTACGCGCAGGCCAACGACATTCAAGCTCGCGCCCGCGAGCTCTTGTCGAACCGCGGCTCGATCGCCGTCGATGCGCGCACCAACGTGCTCATCGTTCGCGACGTCGCGGGCACGCTCGATCAGGTCGAGGAGCTGACGCGGTCGCTCGACACGCAGACGCCGCAAGTGCTCGTCGAAGCGCGCATCGTCGAAGCCACGAGCCGGTACCTGAACGAATCCGGTATCCAGTGGGGCGGCGACGCGACGTTCTCCGCCGCGACCGGCAACCCGACGGGCATCGCGTTCCCGAACAGCATCGGCATCGCCGGCGGCGCGTCCACCGGCACCGCCCCGACGTCGGGCCTCTCGCCGTTCAATCAGACGGTTCAAAACCCGAACTTCGCCGTGAACCTTCCCGCCGCGGTCGGCGCCGGAAGCGGTGGCGCCATCGGTCTCACGTTCGGCTCCGTCGACAACAACTTCAACATCAACCTTCGACTCTCCGCCGCGGAGTCGAACGGCATGGTGCGCATCCTCTCGAGTCCGCGCGTGCTCACGCTGGACAACCACGAGGCGCGCATCGCTCAAGGCACGTTGATTCCGTTCTCGCAGGTCAGCGCGCAAGGCGTTCAGACCACGTTCCAGGAAGCGAAGCTCCAGCTCCTCGTGAAACCGCACGTCACCGCCGACGGCAGCGTGTCGATGCACGTGAAGGTGAACCGCGACGAGCCCGACTTCAACCAGACCGCCGCCAACGGCGCGCCCACCATCTTGAAGCGCGAAGCGGAGACGGAGCTCCTGGTCATGGACGGCCACACGGCGGTCATCGGCGGCATCTACACGCGCAACACCGGTCGAAACCTCGACCAGGTTCCGTTCTTCGGCGACATTCCACTCCTCGGTCTCCTCTTCCAGCACCGCCGTTCGAGCGATACCCGCGGCGAGCTCGTGATCTTCCTCACGCCCCGCATCGTTAACCGCGCCGAAGCCCTCGGACGTTGAGCGGCGCCGCGAAGATCTCTTCATCCGGCGGCGACCGGGAACAATTCGCGGCTCCGTGGGTTCCTCGAGTGGGACTCGGGGTATTCGTTCAAGGAGGAGCAGATGAGGAACGGCGGGTTTTTGCCGCGCGGGCGAGTGTGCGTCGTCGTGGCGGGCGGGTGGCTAGCCCTGTTGTCGGAGGGTTGCGCGACGGTGGAGAGCGGTTCGTACGCGAGCCCCATGGACGCTCGCGGTCACCTCGCGAGCTCGCCGACCACGCCGCAAGGTCTCCGGATCAGCGGCGAAGAGATCAGTCTAATGTCGAGCCCCTATTTCGGTGCGCTCGCATTCACCTTCGAGAACACGTCGTCTCGGTGGATCCACGTTCGCAAGGTGGGCATCGGTTTCGGCGACGCCGTGAAGGATCAAAACATGCTCTTCCCGTGGGGAGAAGAACTGTCGAGCGTCGAGCGCGCGACGGTCGAGCGCGCCGAGATCCGTGACGCGAATACCGCCACTGCCCTCAGCATCATCGCCGCAGCAGGCGCGGTCGGCGCGGTGGCGGGAGAACACCTCGGCGGAGGGAAATCGACGGCGCTGACTACCATCGGCGGTCTCGCCACCGCGGGAGCGCTTGCCGGGCTCGTCGCGGAACACGCGAACGAGGTCGCCGCCGGCGCGGCACAGCCGCCGCCGTTTCCAGACACGCATCTGCTCGCCGTGCCGTTCTCGATCCCGCCGGGCCTGTTCGCGAAGCGGTGGCTGGTGCTGAACACGCCCGCAGAACCGAAGCTGCCTTGCGTGAACGCGCTCCGCCTCGACTACGAGCTCGACACCGGTCAGGTCGAGCACGTGTGGCTCCGCTTTCGCGACGCGACGTCGACGTCGGAATGGCAAGCAGAAGCATGCGGCGCGTCGAACGCGCGTTCTCACGACCAACCCGGGGGCTAAACCGCGCCCCGTGCGACTGCGAGCAACGCTCCCGGTGCGGCGCTAGACTGAGTATGTGCCGCACGACGTCGAGGCAGCTACGGGAGAGATTGCTCGCGCGCTGATCGATCGAGCGCGGGGGACGGACCCGTGGGTACCCGACGCGGCGTTCTTCGACGAGCTACTCCTCGATTTTTGCATGCGGCACCCGCACCTGAAGGCGGAGCTGTTTCGCTTCATCGACGTGCTGCCCGTCTTGCCGCCGAGCGACGTCACGGCGCACCTGCTCGAATATCTCGGCGGCGCGCGCGACGATTTGCCGGCGCCGATTCGATTCAGCGTGGACGTCGCGTCGAAGGCCGGGAACGTCGGCAAGATCGTCGCGCGGGCGGCTCGACGGAACGTGCTGCGAATGGCGCGGCGCTTCATCGCGGGGACGAACGCGGGCGAGTTGATCGGCGCGATCGGCGCGCTTCGCGGCCGCCGGCTCGCGGTCACCCTCGACGCGCTCGGCGAAGCCGTCCTGACCGGGCACGAAGCGGATCTCTATCGCGATCAGTACCTCGCGCTGCTCCGCGAGACGGCGCCCATCGTGTCGCGGCTCCCCGCCGACCCACTCATCGATCGCGACCATGACGAGTCACTGCTGCCGCGGGTGAACGTCTCGGTGAAGCTCAGCGCCCTCACGCCGCTCTTCGACCCGATCGACCCCGACGGCGTCGCGCGCGACGTCGTGCCCCGCTTCACCGCGATCCTCGACGCCGCCGCCGCGACGGGTGCGTTCGTTCACGTCGACATGGAGCAGTACGAGAAGAAGGATCTGACGCTCGCTCTCTTCGAAGAAGTGCTGGGCAGTGTGCGCCATCGAAAGACGCGGAACGTCGGGATCGTGCTCCAGGCGTATCTTCGCGACACCGAGCGCGACATCGTACGACTCGCGGCGTGGGCGCGCCGTCGAGGCGCGCCGGTGTGGGTACGCCTCGTGAAAGGCGCATATTGGGACTCCGAGACCGTACTCGCGCGACAACGCGGCTGGCCGGTTCCGGTCTGGCAGGAGAAGTGGCAAACCGACGCTTGCTACGAGCGCTCGTCGGCACTGCTCCTCGACCATTCGGACGCGCTCCGTCCCGCTTTCGCGAGTCACAACGTGCGGAGCCTCGCGCACGCCCTGGCGCTCGCTCGCGAACGCGGCTTGCCCGAACGGTTCGTCGAGTTCCAGGCGCTCTACGGGATGGCCGACCCGCTGAAAGAGGCGCTCGTCGGGCTCGGACAACGGGTGCGCGTCTACGCGCCGTTCGGCGAGCTCATTCCCGGCATGGCGTACCTCGTGCGACGCCTGCTGGAAAATACGTCGAACGACTCGTTCGTGCGCCGCGAAGTCGTCGAAGGCGACGCACTCGACGAATTGTTGAGTCCACCGCGCGCGCCGGAAAAGCCCCCGATCCCGAGGAAGAACGCCATGACGCCCGAACAGAACGACGCGCCGTCGATCGACGGATTCGAGAACGAGCCGCTCGAAGATTTCTCGAAAGCCGACGTGCGCGACTCGTATCGTGCCGCTTACGACAGCGTCGTTCGCGACTCAGGCATTCACTGTCCGGTGGTCATCGCCGGGCGTGACATCGAGACGCCAGCGCGCATCCAGAGCGTCTCGCCGTCGGACACGTCGCGGACGGTCGCGGCGAGCGCGTCGGCTCGCGGCCTGGACGCGGACCTCGCCATCCGAGCGGCGCGCGACGGGTTCACCGAATGGCGCAACACGCCCGTCGAAGAGCGCGCGCAGATCCTCGAGCGCGCCGCGGATCTCTTCGGCGCGCGGCGACGCGAGTTCGCGGCGTGGGCCTGTCTCGAAGCGGGAAAGCCGTGGCGCGACGCCGACGCCGACGTCGCCGAAGCGATGGACTTTTGCCGGTACTACGCGCGCGCCGCGCGCGATCTCTTCGCGCCGGAGCGTCTCGACGCGCCCGGCGAAGCCAACGTCACCGTGCACGCGCCACGCGGCCCGACCGTGGTCATCAGTCCGTGGAATTTCCCCTTCGCGATCCTCACCGGCATGACGGCCGCCGCGCTGGTGACCGGAAATCCCGTGCTCATGAAACCGGCCGAGCAAACGCCGGCGTGCGGCTATCACGTGTTCCGTCTGCTCTGCGAAGCGGGCGTGCCCGCGGGCGCACTCCATTTCTTGCCCGGCATCGGCGAAGACGTCGGTGCGCGTCTCGTCGAACACCCGGACACCGCGACGATCGCGTTCACCGGTTCACGCGCGGTCGGACACGTCATCTTGCGCCGCGCCGCCGCGACGTCGACGGGCCCCGCGGGCATCAAGCGCGTCGTGCTCGAGATGGGCGGAAAAAACGCGATCATCGTCGACGACGACGCCGATCTCGACGAGGCGATCCCCGCCGTTCTCGGGTCGGCCTTCGGCTACGCCGGACAAAAGTGCTCGGCATGCAGTCGCG
>DATBBD010000579.1:0-3320 GCA_036271175.1 Polyangiaceae bacterium
ATATGTCCACCTTGATGGTCGAAACCGACGTCCCAGAACCACGCCTCGAACAGGTGCACCCGAAGGCGCCGTGCGAGATCGTGCTCGACGCTTACCCGAGCAAGCGCTTCCGCGGCGAGGTGTACGAAATCAGCCCCAAGGTGAACCGCCAAAAGGCGACGGTTCAGGTGAAGGTGCGGTTCATCGACCCCACCGACGAGGTGCTCCCGGAGATGGCCGCGCGAGTGAGCTTTCTCACGCAAGCGATCGATGACGCGGCGGTGAAAGCCGCACCGAAGCTCGTCGTTCCGAGCGCAGCGGTCGTGAACCGCGGGGGCGGAAAAGCGGTGTTCGTCGTGGACCGCGATGTCGTAAAGCTCACACCGATCCGTCTTGGCGCGCCGTTCGGCAGCGGTTTCGAGGTAGTCGACGGGCCCGCCGCGGGCGCGCGCGTCGTGAAGAGTCCGCCGGCCGCGCTTGCCGACGGCGAGAGTGTGAAGCAAAAGGGCGAGGAATGACCGAGAACGGAACCGCGATCATCGAGTTGAAGTCGATCACCAAGAGCTACTTTCGCGGCAGCGAGCAGCTCGACGTGCTGACGAACCTGGATCTGTCCGCGCCGGAAGGCGCGTTCGAGGCCTTGATGGGCCCCTCGGGGTCGGGAAAATCCACGCTCCTCAATCTGATCGCGGGGCTCGATCGACCGACCAGCGGACAGATCCACGTCGCGGGTTCGGATCTCGTGTCGATGAGCGAGGCCGATCGCGCCAAGTGGCGCTCGAACCCCGTCGGGTTCATTTTTCAGACCTACAACTTGATGCCGGTGCTGACGGCGCTCGAGAACGTCGAATTGCCGCTTCTCCTCACGAAGCTGTCGAGCGCGGAACGCAAAGACCACGCCCGCATCGCGCTCCGCGTCGTCGGGCTCGAAGATCGCGGCAATCACTACCCTCGCCAGCTCTCCGGCGGTCAAGAGCAACGCGTCGCGATCGCGCGAGCCATCGTGACCGATCCGAAAATCATCGTCGCCGACGAACCGACGGGCGATCTCGACCGCAAAGCCGCTGACGAAATTCTCGAGCTGTTGGTGCGCTTGAACACGGAATTCAAAAAGACCATTTTCATGGTCACTCACGATCCCGCGGCCGCCGAACGCGCGACGATCATCCGGCGGCTCGACAAGGGCACCCTTCAATGACGATCGTCGGGATCGGGCTCCGCAACGCCTGGCGCAACAAGATCCGCGCGGTGTTGACGTTGATCGGCGTCTCGGTCGCCGTCATTGCGTTCCTCTTCTTGCGCACCATCTTGTCGGCGTGGACGACCGGCGCCGACGCTGCCGCGAAGGATCGCCTGGCGACGCGGCACAAGGTGACCTTCGTGATGTCGCTCCCGCTCCGTTACGTCGACCGCATCCGCGCGATCCCCGGCGTGAAGGCCGCGTCGTACGCGAATTGGTTCGGCGCGAAGAACCCGAACGCCGAAGATCAGTTCTTCGCGACCATCGCGGTCGACTCGAAGACGTTCCTCGACGTGTCCGACGAGACCGTGGTGCCGCCCGATCAGAAGGAGCAGTGGCTCGGCGATCGGCGCGGCGCGATCATCGGCGACCACCTCGCGAAGCAGTTCGGCTGGAAGGTGGGCGACAAGGTCACCCTCGAAGGCTCGATTTACCCCGGCGACTGGGAGTTCGTGATCGACGGCATCTACACAGCGGCGCGCCGTAGCGTCGATCGCTCGACGTTCTTCTTTCACTGGGATTACATGAACGAATCGCTCTCCGCGGCGCAGAAAGATCGCGTCGGCTGGGTGATGAGCCGCATCGACGACCCGAGCCACGCCGCCGACATCGCGAAGCGCATCGACGACTCGTTCGCCGATCAAGAGACGCAGACGCTGACCATGAGCGAGCGAGCGATGAACACCTCGTTCCTCGGCATGTTCTCGGCGATCTTGAAAGCGATGAACTACGTCTCGATCGTCATCCTGGTGATCATGGGGCTCATCCTCGGCAACACCATCGCAATGGGCGTACGCGAGCGCACGCACGAGTACGGCGTGCTCCGCGCGATCGGGTTCAAGCCGAAACACCTCGTCGCGTTCATTCTCGGCGAAGCGGTCGTCATCGGCGCCATCGGCGGCGTGGTCGGCGTGCTCGTCGCGGTGCCGTTCATCAACCAAGGCGTAGGCCGTTACCTGGAGGAGAACATGTCCGGCTTCTTCCCGTACTTCCGGGTGGCGCCGCACGACGCGATCCTCGCCGGCTTGCTCGCGCTCGGGCTCGCCGCCTTGGTTGCCGCGATCCCCGCCTATCAAGCGTCCAAGTTGAACACCATCGACGCCCTCCGGCGAGTGGGCTGAGGCGCACCATGATTCCCGTCGCTTACAACGTCCGCAGTCTCTTCGTTCGCAAAGCGACGACCATCGCGACGGTCCTCGGCGTCGCGCTCGTCGTCTTCGTGCTCGCCGCGTCGCAAATGCTCGCGCAGGGCATCCGCCGCACCATGGGCAACTCGGGAGACGCGGAGAGCGCCATCGTCCTTCGCAAGGGCTCCGACGCCGAGCTGTCGAGCAACCTCGAGAACAACCTGGTGAGCCTGATCAAAGCCGCGCCCGGCGTGAAAGTCGGCGCAGACGGCGCGCCCCTCGCCTCCGGCGAGATCGTCGTGGTAATCGCGCCCGCGCTCGTCGACCAGCCGGGGCAGGTCGCCAACGTGCTCGTCCGCGGCGTCGCCGCGAACGTGTACGCGCTCCGTCCGCAGGTCCACATCGTCGAAGGGCGCGCAGCCAAGCCCGGGACGAATGAAGTCGTCATCGGCAAGCGGATCCGCGGAAAGTTCGCCGGTATCGATCTCGGTTCGACCTTCGAATTGAACAAGAACCGTCCCGCGACGGTGGTCGGCGTTTTCGAATCGGAGGGCTCGTCGTTCGAATCCGAAGTGTGGGGCGACATCGACACCGTGCGCGCGGCCTTCGGCCGCGACGGCATCGTCTCGTCGGTCACCGTGCGGCTCGCGTCCGCGGCGAGCTACGACGTGTTCGCCGCCGAGGTCGAGCACGACAAGCAGCTCGGCCTCAAAGTGCAGCGCGAGAGCGACTACTACGAGAAGCAATCCGAAGGGACGTCGAAGTTCATCGCGTTCCTCGGGAGCGCGATCGTGTTCTTCTTCTCCGTCGGCGCGATGATCGGCGCGGCCATCACGATGTACGCCGCCGTCGCCAATCGACGGCGCGAAATCGGCACGCTTCGAGCGCTCGGCTTTTCAGGCTGGCAAGTGCTCGTCTCTTTCTTGCTCGAAGCCGTCTTGCTCGCGTTCCTCGGCGGCGCGGTCGGCGTGGTC
>DATBBD010000580.1:0-2423 GCA_036271175.1 Polyangiaceae bacterium
GGAGGCGTCCCCGTGGTGCCGCCGCCGCTCGGGGAGCCACCGCCCGACGGAAGCGAGGTGGTGCCGCCGTAGCTCGGTGCCGATCCGCCGTTGGCTGGCGGAGGCGTGTAGGTCGAACCGCCGGAGCCCGGGAGCGAAGGGGCGCCACCGGTCGCGAACGGATTGCCCTGCACTCCGCCCGTCCCGTTTTCGTCTTCTCCACCCGAACCGCCACCGTTCTGGCTACCGCACGACACGGCCGCTATCGAAACCAGCGCCGCAACGATTTTGAAATTCCTCATCGTCATTCTCCGTGTCCCCGCCGCGGAACGAGAGCCCCGGCGTCTCAGCCAAGCATCCGATGTGGGTATAGTAGCCGCGCAGCGAGAATCGGTCGGGAATTTCGATAGATGCAGTTACGTTTTTGCGGCGGCATCGAGCGGAATTTTTTGCCGAGCACGCATTGTTTCGCGCACGAACCGCGGGTGTGAAGACAATCCCATGAAGCCGACCCCACGAGCGCAATCTGAGCGCCAAACGCAGTGGTCGAACATCCCATGAGCTCACCCGACTCGCTCACGTCGCTCAAGGCAATTCGCGACGCACGCCGCGACTGAGCAACACAGTGCAAGATTCGAACAGTCGATCTACCGCGGACGGATTTCGGCGATCGCTTCGAGGGCCGGAATGCCGTTTCCAATCCGTTGCGCGAGCGCCGCTGACACCGCGTCGCGACCGCCGGCTTCTTCGACGCCATATTCGCCCCACTTCTGGACGAACAAGCGATACGCCCACGCGATCGTCGCGCGCGCTCTCCGACCAGCGAGCGAGCCACTTTCGACGAGCTGCGTGCGATGAGCGTCGAGCGTCGCGAGCAGGGAATCCACACCCGCGGACGTCGTGGCGCTGGTCGCAATGATCGCTGGCGAGGGCGAGCCATCTCCGACGTGAACGGCCGACAGTGCGGCGGCGAGCTCGGCGTGCGCGCGCTCGGCAATAGCACCGAGATCGGCTTTGTTCACGGCAAAAACGTCGGGGATTTCGATGATTCCGGCTTTCAGAAACTGAAGCACGTCGCCCGAACCGGGCTGGATCACGAGGAGCACCGTATCGGCGACGTGCTCGACGTCGGTCTCGCTCTGCCCGACGCCGGTCGTCTCGACGTACACGACGTCGTACGCGGCCCCCAGAATGTCGATCGCGGCGCCCGCAGCCCGCGCGAGCCCGCCGAGGTCGCCCCCCGACGCCATCGAACGCACGTAAAGCCCCAGATCGTCGGGGTCGATGTCCATGCGCGCACGGTCACCCAGTAACGCACCGCCGCTCCGCGGGCTCGACGGATCGACGGCGAGTACGCCCACGGTGCGGCCCGATTTTCTCGTCGCGAGCACGAGCGCCGAGACGAGCGAGCTCTTGCCGACTCCGGGCGGACCCGTCACGCCGACGCGAGTGGCGCGAAGCGGGTCCGACGCTTCGGCGATCACGTGAAGGAGCGCGACCGTCGTCGCTTCCGCCGAACGCCGTCGATCTTCGACCAGCGAGATCGCGCGCGCGACCGCGCCCGGGTCGCGGCGAACCACGCCCTCCGCGAGTGACGCGAGCGACTCGAGCTCGGCGGCGGTCACGCCGCGTGTTCGTGTGCTTCGCGCACGTAGGTCACGAGGTCGCCGAGGATGCGCGAGATCTGGAAGTCCTTCGGCGTGTAAACGGCCCGGACGCCCGCGCGCTTCAGCTCCGCGGCGTCGCTCTCCGGGATGATGCCGCCCGCGACGACCGGCACGTTGGTGAGCCCGCGGCGCTTCATCTGCTCGAGCACCTCGCGGACGAGCTCGATGTGGGCGCCGCTCAGAATGCTGAGCCCGACCAAGTGCACGCCTTCGTCGAGCGCGGCGCGAGCGAGCTGTTGCGGGGTGACGCGAATGCCTTCGTAGACGACCTCGAACCCGGCATCGCGGGCGCGGAGCGCGATCTGTTCCGCGCCGTTCGAGTGACCGTCGAGGCCCGGCTTGCCCACGAGGAGCTTCGGCCGACGGCCGAGCTCGGCCTCGAGATCCCCGACGCTCTTTCTGAGCGCGCCGAGCGCGGCTTCGTCGCCCGGCGACGAGCGTGCGCCCGCGACACCGGTCGGCGCGCGATATTCGCCGAACACCTCGCGGAGCACCCCGCCCCACTCGCCGGTGGTGACGCCCGCTTTGGCCGCCACGATCGACGCCGGCATGATGTTCTGTCCGCCCTTGGCCGCCTCGCGGAGGCCGCTGAGCGCGCGGGCGACGTCGCTCTCGTTGCGGCTCTTGCGCCAGGCGACGAGCCGCTCGACTTGTTCTTTTTCGGCGGCCGGGTCCACGCGAAGGATCGAGTCGGCACCGCCGTCGGTTTGCAGCGGGCTCGGCGCCGTCTCGCGGAACTTGTTCAAACCGACGACGATCTGGTCGCCGCGCTCGATC
>DATBBD010000581.1:0-16118 GCA_036271175.1 Polyangiaceae bacterium
GCGGGCTCGCCGAGCCCGAAACGACTCGGGCTCGCCGCGTTCGATTTCGAGAACGGCACGTTGCTCTTCACCGAGGCCGGTACTCAGAAGCGCGCGAGTCTCCATCTCGTCCGGGGCGAAGCGGCGCTCGCGCCGTTTTCACGCGGAGGCGTCGAGCCGCTCGAGGCGTCGCTCGACGAATTTCGCGCCGCGCTCAACGCCGAAAATCACACCTTGAAGCGGTCGTTGACCGATCCGCGCCTCTTCAGCGGGATCGGCAACGCGTACTCGGACGAAATCCTTTTTCACGCCGCGCTCTCGCCGGTGAAGCTCACCTCGCGCCTCACCGACGCGGAAATCGAGCGGCTCTACGACGCGACGCGAACGACCCTCCTCGATTGGACCGACCGGCTCCGCAAAGATTCAGGTGACGGATTTCCGGGCAAAGTGACCGCATTTCGGCCCGAAATGGCCGTCCACGGCAAATACGGCGAACCGTGCACGGTGTGCAGCACGAAGATCCAGCGCATTCGGTACGCCTCGAACGAGGTGAACTATTGCCCGCGCTGTCAGACCGAAGGCAGGGTGCTCGCCGATCGCGGTCTGTCGCGTCTCTTGCGCGGCGATTGGCCGAAGAGCATCGAAGAGCTCGAGGAGATGAAGGCGCGGCGCGTGGAGACTCCGAAGCGATGAGCGGCAAAAAAAGCACCGAACAGACGCTCGCGTTCGAGAGCGCGCGAGCGTTCCACGACTGGCTCGCGAAGAACCACGACCATTCGGACGCGGTCTTCCTTCGGCTCGCGAAGCGCGGCGGCGCGAAATCGATCACCTATGCGGAAGCGATCGACGTCGCGCTCGCGTGGGGATGGATCGACAGCCAGAAACGCGCCTTGGACGACAGCGCGTGGCTTCAGCGTTTTTCGCCTCGAACGCCGACGAGCCCGTGGTCGAAGATCAATTGCGGCAAGGCCGACGCACTGATCGCCACGAAGAGAATGCGACCTTCGGGCCTCGCCGAGGTCGAACGCGCGAAACGAGACGGCCGATGGGAGCTCGCTTATCACGGCGCGCGCACGTCGGAAGTACCGGACGACCTCGCGCGCGCATTGTCGAAGAACGCTGGGGCGCGCGCCTTCTTCGACGCCCTCGACGGCGCGAATCGCTACGCGATCCTGTTTCGCGTGCACGCGGCGAAAAAGCCGGAAACGCGAGCCGATCGCATCGCGCGCTTCGTCCAGATGTGCGCGGCGCACGAGACGCTCCACCCGAAGCGCCCGGCGAAAACGACGAAGAAATCCGCGACCCCCGGCGTGGCTCGTCGTAGGGAGAAGAAATAGCGACGCGAGCGGTCCCGCCGGTATTGGTTCTCGAGGGCGTCCCCGCGTCGGATTGCATGGCGGCTCTGCCGTCGTGAGATTGGTTCCTGGGGGGCGTGCCCGCGCCGGATTACGGACGGACTCTGGCGTCGTGAGATTTTTTTAGTGCTTGCGTCGCGGTTCTTCGCGGAACACTCGCATGCGCTTCTCGCCTCCGGCTGCGATGCTCGCTCGCGCCTTACACGTGCGGTTCGAGTGGGGGCTGCCTCCCATCCCCCACACCCCCAGACGCGGACACTGACGTCTCGACATCGCGAGCGGCCAACGTCGCGCAGCGGTTACCTTGAGCGAAGCGAATACCGGGGGGAGCAGTCGCGAAGCGAGCTGCGGGGGGCGGGCACGCCCCCCTAATAGTGAGGAGGTTTTTCGTTGTCGGGCGGCGTGCTTGGACCGGACGCGAAGTGTTCGCGGACCTCGCGCAGCTCGCGACGGAGCCGCTCGACTTCGGCGCGGAGCTCGAGGACGACTTGGTCGAGCTCGCCGACCGTTCGTTCGAGGTACGAGTACCGCACTTCGAGATCGGTGAGTCGATCGTCCATGGGAGTTCTTTCTTTCGCGCGCGTGCGCTCGATCAGGAGAGCCCGGTCATGCGCGCGCTGATGTCCCACAGCCGTTGCTGCAAATCGCGGTCGTACGAGAGCGGAGACGAGCGCGTCACTTTGCCGTTTTCGTCGAAATAATTGCCGGTGATCGTCTCGAGCTCCGGCGCACGCGCGAGGCGAAGCGACGCCCGTGCGCCCTTGTCCGGCGTCCACATGAGCGGCGAGACCAGCCGAATGGCCATGTTGAATAGGCCCGGCGTATTTCTGCCGAAGCCGCTCGCGATGACCCCGGGGTGGAGACAGTTCGCGGTGACCTTGGTGTTCTCGTTGCGGCGCGCGAGCTCGTACGTGAAAAGGACGTTGCACAGCTTCGAGCGGCCGTAAGTGACGAGACCGTTGTACGAACGCTTGCCCTCGAGGTCGTCGAGGTCGATTCCGGTGCGCGTGTGCGCTCGGGACGCGACGTTGATGATCCGCGCGGGCGCCGACGCCTTCAGGTGTCCGAGGAGCAGGTTCGTGAGCAAGAAATAGGCGAGGTGATTCACCGCGAACGTGGTCTCGATGCCGTCCGCGGTGACCGTACGTTTGGTCTGAATCGCGCCGGCGTTGTTGATGAGCACGTCGAGCCGCTTCGTTCGCTCCTGGATCTCCGCGGCCGCGCGGCGCACCTCGGCTTGCACGGCGAGGTCGGCGACGACGAGCTCGAGACGCGTCGAGCCCGTCGCCTCGCGGATCGACTCGAGGGCGAGGTTCCCCTTGTCGCGGTTCCGGCAAACCATGACGACGTTCGCGCCGTCACGAGCGAGCTCTCTCGCCGTCACGAGCCCGATTCCGGAGCTCGCTCCGGTGATGACCACGACCTTCTCGCGCACGTTCCAGGATACTCCGGACATAGGGGTCGCATCATGAGGCCGCTCGTCTCAGTTTCCAAATTCCAAGATGCGTCGCGGACTCACCGCTCCCGACGATGGGCGGGCCGGGTGGCGATTCGCGGCGGTCTCCGGCATGCTCGGCGCGCCCCGTGTCCCGCCGTCGTCTCGCGCGTTCGCCCGGTTCGAACACCTCGCGAACCGCTTCCCCGTTGTTCGAGCTGGTCATCGCGGTTCCTCGAAAAAAAGCAGAGGATTGGGGTGCCCTGCTCGTCGAGCTCGGCGCGGGGGCGGTGCTCGAGCGATCGCGCGGCGCGGGCGTGGAGCTGGTCGTCTACGGCGAAAATCGCCGCGCTCTCGCCGCGCTCGGCCGCCTCTTCGTCGCGCACGTCGGTGACGGCTCCCCCGTCGAAGTACGCCGCTCGGCTCCTCCGCTTTCGAACTGGGACACGGCCTGGACGAAGGATCTCGCGCGGGTGAAGCTCACGCCGCGACTCGACGTCGCGCCGTCCACGCTGGGTCCGGTTCCGGCGCGGCCACGGACGATCCTGCTCCATCCGGAGCTCGTCTTCGGGTTCGGCGATCATCCGACCACTCGGCTGGCCGCGAGCGCCGTCGAACGGCGATGCCGCGCCGGCGCCCGCTCGGTCCTCGACGTGGGCACCGGAACCGGCGTGCTGGCGATCGCCGCTGCGCTATCCGGCGCACGCCGCGTGGTCGGCGTCGACCTGTCGCGGCGCGCCGTCCTCGCTGCGACGCGAAACGCGCGAGACAACGGCGTCGACGCCCGGGTCTGCCGATTCGCGTCGACTCCGGTCGCTCGGGTGCGCGCGCGCTTCGACGTGGTCGTCGCGAACATCGGGCTCGACGTATTGAAGTCGCTCGCACCGTCGCTCGTCCGCCGGGTCGCCCCCGGCGGCTCGCTCCTCCTCGCGGGGTTCCTCGACGAACACGCGCGCGAGCTCGAAGCGTCTTATCGCGACCTCGGTTTCGCACGGGCCGCCGGGCCCCGCGCGCGCCGCGAATCCGGTTTTCGGCTGCTCGAGCTCACGCGGGTCGAAAAGTCCCACGGAAGCGAAAAACGAGAATAATCTCGGCATAGTGGCGATGAGTCCGGCTGACGCGAGCGCGACCGATCGGCAGGTCCTGCGCGTCGCGAACATCGCCGCGGCGGTGTCTGCGCTCGCGTTTCTGCCGAGCCTCGTGGACGGCTTCGTTTACGACGATCAGCTCCTCATCTCCGAAAATCCGTACGCGCAGCGGCTCGAGTTCGTCTTCCGCGGCTTCCGGACGCACCTCTGGGACGTCTACTCGATGGGGAGCGGCGGGTTCGGTCTCCGCTATTACCGGCCGATCGTCACCGCGAGCTATGTCCTCAATTGGGTTCTTTCGAACGGCGCGGCATGGACGTTCCACCTCGTCAACGTCCTATGCCACGCACTCGCGACGTGGCTCGCGACGCGCATCGCCGCTCGATGGACGGGCAGCGCGGGGCTCGGACTCGTCGCCGGCCTGCTCTTCGCGCTGCACCCCACGCGCACCGAAAGCGTGATCTGGATCTCCGGGCGCACCGATGTCTTCATGGCGCTGTTCGCGTTCGCGGCGATCGAGCTCGCGCACGCCGCGTCGCGCGCGCGCCCGCGCACCCGCCCGGCCGTCGGATTTTCGATCGGAGCCGTCCTCTGTCTCGCGCTCGCGGTGCTGAGTAAAGAAGCCGCAGTGCTCACGGCGCTCCTCGTCCTGGCCGACGCGCTAATCGCCGCTCCGAGCACGCGCGAGCGGCGACGCGGGGTGCAGGCAGCGACGCTCTTCGCCGCGTTCGGAGTCGCCTACGTGCTCGTCCGCGACGCGGTGTATCCGGTTCGCGCGCACTCGTCCTTCGAGCTCACACCGCTCTATGGTCTCTTCACCGTGTCGGCTTACGCCGAACGGATCCTGTTCCCCTGGCCGCAGACGTTCTTTTTCCGTCCCGCGGAGGAGCTCGCTGGTCATCCGCATTTTCCGACTCCGTCGGTCGTCTCGGGCGTCGTGCTCGTCGCGGCGTACGGCGCGTTGCTCTGGAAGGCGTTTCGGGTCGATCGCGCTGCGTTCGTGCTCTTTTTGGCCGCGGCAGGGTCGCTCGGACCGCTCCTGAACTTCACCTTCACGAAGGTGTACGTGACGACGTCGGATCACTTCTTGTACGTGCCGCTGTTCCTCGGCGCCGCCGGCGCGCTCCGGCTCTATCGCGATCGCGTCGCTGAGCGCCTCGACGAGCGGGTGTGGCGGCTCGCCTTCGCTGGACTCATGGTCGTCTACGCCGGCGTCGATGCGGTGCGCGTGCTCGACTATCACGACCCGCTCGCCTTCTGGCGGCACGAGCTCGACGTGAATCCGGACAATCCGGTCGCGCTCACGGCCGTGTCCGAGATGGACGCAGAGGCGGGCGAGCTCGCGCTCGCCAGGGACGCGATCGTCAAAGCACTCTCGCCGTCGAGCGAGCGGTATTTCCTGCTCGCGGGCGATGCGAACGCGCGAGCGTCGCGCCGCGGGCGGTTCCTCGGCCTCGAAGCGTCGCTCACCGCGGACGGCGACGTGGCGAAGCTCGAGCGCATTTTCGCGTCGCTCGACAGGCTCCTCCGTGCGACGCGTTCGCCGGACGACGGAGGGCCCCTCGACGAGCGCGCCTTGTTCAAGGCCATCGGGACGATCGGCACGGTCGGGCTCTTGGCCGTCGACACCGCATTCGTCGGGACGCGCATCGGCGAGATCCGCCGCGCCAACGAGCTCATGCACGCGGTCCCCACCAGCATGCTGTGGCACGTCTCGAACCCGATGAATTTCGTGTTGCTGCACGCGCGGCTCGGCGATTTCACCGGGGCGCGTCGTCTGCTCGCGCTGTCGCGCTCGCCCCCGCCCGGCGTCGTCTCCGAGAATTCGCCGGAGACGCTCGCCGAGGTCGGCGCGAGGCTCGACTCGGCCGAAAAGCTGTTTCGTCGCGCGACGCACGAACCGGGCGCCGCGTCTCGCATCGACGGTGCCCTCGCGCTCGCCGAGCTCGGGTCGTACCTGCAAGCGCTGCGTCTGCTCCGTCCGTTGTTCGAGCCCCCTCCAGGACCCGAGAGCGCGGGGCCGCTCTACGTTCAGCTCCTCGTGTCGGCGCGCCTCGAACAGGAAGCGCTTGCGACCGCGACGGCCCTCATCGGCCCCGAGCGCGCGCGCAGCGTCGTCGAGAGATTGCACGCCGAGGAGAGCCCTCGCGTGCGGAGCCTTCCCGCGCCGGCGGAGCCCAGCCGCTGGTGGAACCCCTGACACGAAGGAGCTCACGATGTCGCGCGACCTGCTCAATCACACCCTCGATACGATCAACGTCCGGCTCGTCGACATCGGAGGCAAGACGCTCACCCTCGCGACCGTCATCACTGCCGTGCTCGTCGTCGTGTCGGCGTACGCCCTCTCGCTCCTGATCCGGCACGGCATCCATCGCGCGCTCGGCGGCGACGACGTCGGTGCGCTGCACGTCGCGACGCGCCTGCTCCACTACGCCATCGTCGTCGTGGGGTTTTCGGTCGCACTGCAGACTGCCGGCGTCGATCTCCGCGCGCTCTTCGCGGCTGGCGCCGTCTTTGCGGTGGGCATCGGGTTCGCGATGCAGAACATCGCTCAGAACTTCGTCTCCGGCGTCATCCTCCTGGTCGAGCACTCGATTCGCCCCGGTGACGTCCTCGACCTCGACGGACGTCAGGTCCGCGTGGTCGAAATGGGCATCCGAACGACGCTCGTTCGCTCGCGCGATGATGAAGTTCTCATCGTGCCGAACTCGACGCTCGTCCAATCGACGGTCCGGAGCTACACCCTCCTCGACACGCTCGCGCGGGTTCGAGTCATCGTCGGCGTCACGTACACGAGTGAGATGCGCGCCGTTCGCGAAGCGCTCGAAATTGCCGCGCGCGGGGTCGGCGCCCGGAACAAAGATCGCGATCCGCTCGTTCTTCTGACGGAGTTCGACGATTCGGCGGTGAAATGGGAGGTTTCGATCTGGGTGGACGATCCGTGGAATCTGAGGCCCAGCGCGTCGAAGCTCCGGGAAGCCATCTGGGATGCCCTCTTGGAACGGAAAATCCGCATGGCGTATCCACAGGTCGACGTGCATTTCGACGAGCATGTCGTCGACGCGATCGCCGTTCGTGCCGCCTGACGACTCGGAAATGTGCAGCGCCGCCCGCCCCCAGCTTTCCCACGAGTTTCGGAAACCTGACGGCGATTGTCGCGGCGAGTCAGAGTTTCCATATGTTGCCGCGCTGGAATACGTGCCGCGTTCGTGGGATGCTCTGACTGTAGGGACATGATGGAGGCGGCACTACGACCCAGAGGAACTCCTTGGGTTCTCGTCGTCGACGACGACCGTGTGGCAGCTCGCGGAATGGCTCGCCTCGTCAGCGGCGCCGTCGGCGCGCGCGTCTCGATCGTGCAGAACGCGGACTCCGCGCTTCGGCTCGTCGCGGGCGCGACGGAAGTGCCGTCCGCCATCCTTCTCGACTTCGAGCTCGGCGCTGCGGGTACCGGCTTCGAGCTGCTGATGAAGCTGCGCGGCGGCGGATTTCGCGGACCGTGCGCGTTCTCGACCGGTGTTCCCGCGCTCGCGAGCCGGACCTTGCGCGAAGGCGGCCTCGGCGATTCCTATCCGGTGTTCGGCAAAGGCGCCTCGAGCAACGCGCTCATCGTGTGGCTGGGCGCGGTGCTGGGTGAGCCCGTCGGGACGCACACCAGCGGCGTGCGCCGCAAGACGTTCTGAGCGACCGCGCCGTCGCTCGACGTCGACGCGCTGATTGCGCGCGCCGCTCATTGTTGCGGGACGGCCTCGACGGTAACCGGGATCTTCACGAGCTTCCCGTCGCGCGCGACGGTGACGATCGCGGTCTCGTCGACGTGGTGTGTGTCGAGGGCGCTGTACAGATCGTCGTGGTCTTCGATCGGTTTGCCGTCGATCGCGACGATCACGTCGCCGAGCGTGATGCCCTCGCTACTCTGCCGCACGCCGCGGAGGCCGGCCTTCTCGGCCGATGAGCCCTGGAGCACGCTCAAGACGACCATGCCGCGAACGTGGGCGAGCCGTTCGAGTTGTTGCTCGGGATCGATCTGGATCCCGATCCCCATTTGATCCGAGTGCCCGGTCTTGATGATCTGAGGCACGACTCGCGCGATGGTCGCGACGGGAACGGCGAATCCGATGCCGGCGGAGTTGCCGCTCTGGCTGTAGATCATCGTGTTCATCCCCATCAAGCGACCCGACGAGTCGAGGAGCGGGCCGCCGGAGTTACCGGGGTTGATCGCGGCATCGGTCTGGACCATGTCGCGGATCGATACGCCATTGATCCCGCGCATTGCGCGGCCGATGGCGCTCACGACGCCGGTCGTGAGCGTCTGATCGAAGCCGAACGGATTGCCGATCGCGAGCGCTTTTTGGCCCACCTCGAGCCGCCGACCCTTGTCCGGCAAACGAATGGGGCGAAGCACTTCTCTCGGCGCGTCGATGTGGATCACCGCGACGTCCTTGTTCGGATCCACGCCGACGACCGTCGCTTCGTAGCTCTTGTGGTTGAAGAGCGTCACCGACAACGAATGCGCGTCCTTCACGACGTGGAAGTTCGTCACGACGTGCCCGGCGTCGTCCCAGATGAACCCGCTCCCGGACCCCGGAACCTCGGTCTGAGTGCCCCAGTAGTCGACCATGAGCTGCTTTTCGGTGACGAACACCGTGGAAGCGGCGGCCGCGCGAAAAACCTGAATCGTATTTCTTTCGTCCTCGGTGCGCGTGTCGCTCGGCAACGGAGGCACGACGTCGAGCGGCGGCGCGGTCGCGCTGTCGACCGCGAGCGTCGAGTCGGATGGAACCGGCACGGGCGTCGGCAATGGCGAACCCGACGTGCGTGAATCGCAATCCATCGCGACGAACACGAAACCCAGGGCGACGAGCGTCATCTTCTTGCGGTTCTTCGGTCGCGGCATTCCGGGAAGATAACCCGATTTCGGGTTCGTTCCGGATAGGGTACGAGTGAAGCCGCCGAATGTGGTTTTCGCGCGCCGCAGCCTTTCTCGTCGCGTGCTCGGTCTCGGTCGCGGCGTTTGCTGCCTCGCCCCCGCTTTCTCCGTACGAAAAGGAGAGCCTCCGGCTCGCCCTCGAGGAGGTCGAGGGTCACGTCGATCCCGCGCCGAGCGGCAAATGGGTGGAGGGGACCGTCGTCGTCTCGATGGACGTGGTCCAGGATCGCGACCCGGCGCCCAACTTCTTGAACTGGTTCCACGCGACGTCGCGCCCCGACGTCATCGAGGACGAGGTGCTGCTCCATCGCGGCCAGCGCTACGATCAGGCGCTCGTCGACGAATCGGAGCGAAATCTCCGTGCGCGTGAGCAGCTCAGCGTCGTTTTGATCGTGCCGATCGTGGGTTCGGCAAGAGATCGCGTGAAGCTCCTGGTCGTCACCAAGGACGTCTGGAGCCTTCGCGTCAATTACAATCCCATCTTCGTCAACGACAAGCTCGAGTACATCGCGCTCCAGCCCTCCGAAGAGAACCTGTTCGGCCGTCACAAGATCCTGAATGCGAACGTGACCGTGTCGCGAGCGACGTATTCGCTCGGTCTCGGGTTCACCGATCCGCGTGTCGGGGGCAGCCGTCTCCAGGCCGCGGGTCAGGCGAGCCTCATCTTCAATTGCCGCACGAGCGACGTCGAAGGCTCCACCGGTGCGTTCAGTTACGGTAAGCCGCTCTACTCGACGCAAACCAAGTGGTCATGGGTAGCGGCCGCGACGTGGGCGGAAGGCATCGTCAGACCCGCCGGAACGCTCGGGCAATCCGTGTGCAGCGACGATCGTGCCCTGCCGATCGACTTCGCCGCCACCCCGCGCGTAGAAAACATCCCTTATCAGTTTCATCAGGACGCGATTCAGAGTCAGATCTCCGCGACGCGTTCGTTCGGTCTCGCGATGAAGAACGACGTCTCGTTCGGTCTCGAGGCGAGTCGCGCCATCTACGAGCCGCCGGATCTCTCCGGGCAGCCGCTCCTCGTTCAACGCGAGTTCGCGACCCTCTTACCGGTGAGCGATCGCCGTCTCGATCCGTTCGTGCAGCTTCACGCCTACGAGAACCGGTTCATCCGCGTGCTCGATCTCGAAACACTGGGGCTCCAGGAGGACTATCGGCTCGGTCACGACGTTTGGGTCCGCGCGTATCCCGCCGCTCAATCGCTCGGCTCGACTCGGAATCAGCTCGGGGTTTACAGCGCAGCTGGTTACACCATTCCGGTCTGGGACGGTCTCGCGCGGGCCTACGCAACGTCGTCGATTCAAATATCGCGACCCGACCAATCCGATGCTGCCGTCTCGGTGGGCACGCGCCTGGTTACACCCAGACTGCCATTCGGCCGCGTGGTCTTCGACGGCTTTGTCCTGGACCGCTACGAGAATTATCTGAACCCGCTTCAATCCTTGGGAGGCACGACGCGCCTCCGAGGTTACCGGGCATCGGCCTTCGTCGGTCCCGATCTGGTCATCGGCAACATCGAAATTCGGTCGCGACCTGTCCAAATCTTGACGGTACAGGTTGGTGCAGCGGCCTTCTTCGACTTCGGCGACGCGTTCCGACAGTTTTCACAGATGAGCCTCAAACGTGGAATCGGAGGTGGACTCCGTTTCGCTTTTCCCCAGATCCAGCGCTCGGTGCTGCGAGTTGATTTCGGGATTCCACTAGATCCGCGCGTCGCCGGCGCGGAGAGGAGCCTCGTCGTCGAGTTCGAGCAGGCGTTTGACATGCCCGTGCTGACATCGCCGGGTCTCGTGCCCTGAAGAAAGCATCTCCCATGCCTGCGAGTTTCCCTTGCTAGCGCGAGAGTTGCCTTTAATCATGGGCCAATGGTCGACATGAGCGACCCGTCGCGTTTGGGGGACGGGCGGAGGGTGTCCTCGATTCCGCCGAGCGTGCGCGAGGCGTGGACGGCGTCCGTCGATCGCTATCGCGTGCTCGTGGAGGCAGCGGACGACGCCATTCTCGTCGCCGACTTCGATTCCGGCATGGTGCTCGAAGCCAATCCGGCCGCATGTGAGCTACTGGGCTACGCACCCGAGCAGTTCAAGGAGCTCGGCGTACGTTCGCTCTACGCGGAGGGGGACGAAGACATCGCACCGGTGCTCGACGAGATTGCGAGTCGCGAGCGCGCTTGGCATCCGAATTTACGGCCCCGACGCCGGGACGGCACCTCACTGTGGGCGGATCTTCGAGCCACGGTGTTCGAATCGGGCGGCGAAAAACGCGTGCTCTACATCCTTCGCGACGTGAGCCACCGCGTCGAGCGCGAGTCGGAGCTCGCGCGCGCCTACCAGTCGTTGAAGGACGCGCAGGCGAAGCTCGTGCACTCCGGGAAGCTCGCGGCGATCGGACAAATCGCCGGCGGCGTCGCGCACGAGGTGAACAACCCCGCGACGTTCATTCTCACCAATCTCCGGGTCATGCGGGAAAGTGTCGCCGTCCTACGGCGTTCCTTGTCTCGCCTCCGTCGAGAGCTGTCCGGCGACACCGGGCTTCTGCCGACCAAACAATCCGTCGTCGACGCGATTCTCGCCGAAGGAGAGCTCGAAACCTTGCTCCGCGACGTCAACGAAATGGTGGACGACAACCTGAGCGGAATCGAACGCATCGCCTCCATCGTGAAAGATCTGCGGATGTTCTCGCGTATCGAGCGCGACGACGTCCAAGAGGTTCGCGTGAACGACATCGTCGATGTCGCGTGCAATCTGGCGTACGCCGACATTCGTCACCGCGCTCGCCTCATCAAGCAGCTCACGAAGCTGCCGCCCGTCCTGGGTGAGCCGGGGAAATTGGCGCAGGTCTTCACGAATCTCCTCCTCAATGCGGCTCAGGCGATCGAAGAAGGCGCGGCGAATCAAAATGAGATTCGAGTGTCGACGTATCGCGAAGGGACGCGCATCATCGTCGTGGCGATCGAGGACACCGGGGCGAGCATTTCCGAGGACGCGCGAGCGCGCATGTTCGAACCGTTTTCCATGACCAAATCCGACCACGGCGCAGGGCTCGGGCTCTCCCTCTGCGCGGACATCGTCCGGCTGCATGGCGGCACCATCGACGTCGCGTGCCTTCCCGATCGAGGCACCCGGTTCGTGGTGAGGTTGCCGGCGCAATCCGGCGGCGACAGTTCGCCCCCTCCCGACGAAAAGCCGAGCGGTCCGAGCTCGCAAGCGAGCCGCCGAGCGCGCATCCTGGTCATCGACGACGACCTCGCCGTGCTGCGTGCTTATCGGCGCATGCTGTCGGCGCGCCACGACGTGGTTCTGGCGAGCGGCGGCGCCGAAGGCATCGCCGTGCTCGAAAAAGACGACGCCTTCGATCTAATACTCTGCGACGTGATGATGCCGCAGGTCGACGGCCCCATGGTCTACGAAGCGCTGAGCAGCCGGTTTCCCGACGTCCTGAAGCGACTCGTCTTTTGCAGCGGCGGCGCCTTCACCTCGCGCGCCAAGGAATTCCTCGCGTCGGTCGAGAACGCATTTCTCGCCAAGCCGATCGATCCGGTGGCGCTCGAGGAGGTCATCGAGCGCGCTCGGGCACGTCGCGCCGCGGCCTCCTGAATGCCGTCCCCGTTCCGTCAGTCACCGCGGGGTGCCGTCGTTCCGGCACCCTCGGGCGAAGCTCTGCCACGCGTTTGCATCATCGGCGCGGGGTCGAGCGGCGTCGCGGCGTGCAAAGTCTTTCAAGAGTACGGCATCCCCTTCGATTGCTACGAGGCGAGCAACGCCGTGGGCGGGATGTGGCAATTCGGGAACCGCTTCTCCTCGAGCGCGTACCGTTCGCTGCACATCAATACGTCGCGCCGGACGATGCAGTATTCCGACTTCCCGATGCCGGACGATTTTCCGGATTTTCCACATCACTCACAGATCTTTCGCTACTTCGAATCCTACGTCGATCACTTCGGCTTTCGCGACCGCATCACGTTCGGCACGATGGTCGAGCGGTGCGAGCATTTGCGGGATGGAACGTGGGAGGTTCGCCTCTCGACGGGACGGGCGTCGCGTTACGACGCGCTCGTCGTCGCGAACGGGCATCACTGGGACCCGGTTTGGCCGGATCCGATGCTGCCGGGGCGTTTCGACGGATTCGAAATGCACGCGCACGACTACGTGGACGAGAAGACGCCCCACGATTTCGTCGGCAAGAACGTCGTCATCGTCGGGATGGGGAACTCCGCGATGGACATCGCGTGCGAGCTCGGACGAAAGGGCGTCGCGAATCGGGTGTTCTTGTCGATTCGCACGCCGAACCACGTCACGCCGAAATACCTCCGCGGCGGCAAATTGCTCGATTTCTGGTCGCGCCACCCCTCCGAACCGCCTTCGCTCGTCGAGCGCACGCTCGCGGCGGTGACCCCGAAAAGCGCGCAGGACTGGCTTTTCACGCGCCTGGTCGAACAGAGCGTCGGCAAGCCCGAGCAGTACGGTTTGCCCGCGCCGACGCACCGGCTCTCCGAATCGCATCCGACGATCTCGAGCGAGATATTTTATCGTCTCGGCTCCGGCGATGTCGAAGCGCGACCGAACGTCGTGGAGCGCCTCGGCGACGGCGTGCGCTTCGACGACGGAACCGTCGAGAAGGTCGACGCGATCATCTACGCCACCGGATATCGCATCAGTTTTCCCTTTCTCGATCCGTCGATCCTGTCGGCGCCGAACAACGAGGTCGCGCTGTTCCGGCGAATGCTCGATCCTCGATACGACAACCTGATCTTTCTCGCGCTCGTCCAGCCGCTCTGCGCAATGATGCCGATCGCCGAAGAGCAGTCGAAGTGGATCGCGAAATACCTTCGCGGCGAATACCACCCGCCGTCGCGCGACGTCATGGGGCGTGAAGCGCGCGAGGCGTACGACCGTTCGAAGTCGAGCTACGTCGCCTCGCAGCGCCACACGATCCAGATCAATTGCCAGGAATACGCGGACGAGCTCCGCCAAGACCTGAAGCGCGGCGCCGAGCGCGCGAAGCGGGCCGGGTATCGGTTGCCGGTGCCGGCCCGCGCCGGACGATCCGTCGAGCGACCGAACGGCGCGTGATAGCCTTCGGGCGAATGCGGCAGCACTGGACCCTCGACCCGGACATCGTTTTTTTGAACCACGGTGCGTTCGGCGCGTGCCCGCGCGCCGTGCTCGACGCGCAATCGGAGTGGCGGGCGCGCCTCGAGCGCGAACCGGTTCACTTCTTCGCGAACGTGCTCGAAGGGGAGCTCGACCGGCTCCGCGACGTCATCGGCGCGTTCGCCGGCGCGCGTCCCGAGGACGTCGTCTTCGTCCGCAACTCGACGGCGGGCGTCAGCGCCGTACTGCGCTCGCTCGAGTTCGGCCCCGGCGACGTCCTTTTGACCACGAACCACGCCTACAACGCGTGCAAGAATGCGCTCGACTTCAAAGCGCAACACTCGGGCGCCGAGGTGCGCGTCGTGAACGTCCCGTTTCCCCCGAGCGGGCCCGACGACGTGACCGAGCGGATCCTCGCCGCCGCGACCCCCGACGTGCGGCTCGCCATGATCGACCATGTCACGAGCCCCACCGGTCTGGTGCTTCCGATCGACGACATCGTTCGTCGTCTCCGCGAGCGCGGGATCGAGACGCTGGTCGACGGCGCGCACGGACCCGGAATGCGGCCACTCGAGTTGTCGAAACTAGGCGCCGCCTATTACGTCGGAAATTTTCACAAATGGCTATGCGCGCCGAAAGGGGCGGCCATGCTCTGGGTCCGCGAGGACAAGCAGCGCGGTCTCCATCCGCCGGTCATCAGTCACGGATTCAACTCGAACCGCGCCCGGTCGCGATTCCTCGACGAGTTCGACTGGACCGGCAGCGACGATCCGTCGTCGTGGCTCGCCGTTCCGGAGGCGATCCGTTTCGTGGGCGGGCTCCTGCCCGGCGGTTGGCCGGCGGTGTATCGCCAGAACCGTGCATTGGTCCTCGAGGGCCGCCGCATCTTGAGCGACGCGCTCGGGCTCGCCGCAGACGTCCCGGAGTCGATGATCGGATCGTTGGCGACGATGAGCTTGCCCGACGGGGACTCGAAGGTCTTCGTTCCGCCGAACCTCGAGCCGTTGCACCTCACGCTGTTCGAGCGCCACCGGATCGAAGTGCCGGTGTTCTCGTGGCCGGACGCCCCGAAACGCCTCGTGCGTATTTCGGCGCACCTCTACAATACGCCGGACGATTACCGAAAGCTGGCCGCCGCGCTCTCCGAGGAGCTCGGACTCCACCGACCACGCTGACCGCCCGCGCGTCGAAACCCGCTCTTCACGCTGCCACGTCACACCATGAAGGGACGCTCGCGATTCGCCTCCGCGTGGCGCCTTCTCGTGGCGCTCGCGGCGATGGCGCTGGGCGCGCTGACGTTCTCGTTCGTTCGACCGTGGCTCGAGGGAGCGGCCGTGCTCCTCGCGCTGTCGCAACCGCGTCGTCCGGGCGACGCCGTCTCGCCCGTCGGGCGGCGCGAGCTCGTTCTCGACGGCCCGAGCGGACCCGTTCCGGCGCGCCTCTATCTGCCGCAGGGAAGGGTGCATCGCTGCGTCGTCGTCGGGCACGGCGTCCACTATCTCGGTATCGACGAGCCGCGACTCGTTCGATTCGCGACCGATCTCGCCGCGGTCGGCACCGTCGTGCTCACGCCGGAGCTTGCCGATCTCGCGGATTACCGGATCACCGCGAGCGGGCGCGACGTGCTGGGCGTCGCCGTCCGGCATTTGAGCGACGTCTGCCGCGCCGTTCACGAAGAAAGAGTCGGACTCATCGGCTTCAGCTTCGCCGGCGGCCTGTCGATGCTCGCCGCGGCGGAGCCCGACGTCGCGCCGCATCTCGCTTACGTGGCCAGCGTGGGCGGCTACGTCGATCTCCGGCGCGTGCTCGATTTTCTTTTGACCGACACCGTGCATTCGCCGCACGGGCTCGTTCATCGGAAGGCGCACGAGTACGGCATCGTCGTGTTGTTGTACGAACACCTGGACGCCTTCGTGCCCGAGGAAGATCGCGCCGTCATGCACGACGCGATCCGCGCGTGGCTGCACGAAGATCGGAAGCGAGCGTGGGCGCTTGCGTCGCGCCGAACCACGGAGGCCGCAGAACGCCTCTTCGTCTCCGTCGCGACCGGCCATTTCGACGAGATACGCGGCAAGCTCGAGCAGATCGTCCGCGACGAAGGCGTCGATCTCGCGGCCCTTTCGCCGACCGGGAAGCTTCGGTCGCTCGCGATGCCGGCGTATTTTCTCCATGGTAGCAGCGACAGCGTCATTCCACCCGAAGAGACGCTCTTCGCCGACGAAGAGCTCCGCGGCC
>DATBBD010000582.1:0-2572 GCA_036271175.1 Polyangiaceae bacterium
GCTGCCAGCGCTGATCTGGCGCTGCCCAACCGCAGCGAGGACGACGAGCTGGCGGTGATCATCAAGGACGCCTGCTCCAGGGAGCTGATGGACCTCGGGCTTTCCTTCAACAGTCTCAACATCAAGGCCGTCCTGAGCGAGGTCGCCGAGGCGCGCCGCCGCGAATCGGCCGCTCGCGCGAAAGCCGACGCGGACGTCGTGCAAGCGCAGGAAGAGCAGCGCGCACGCGTCGCGCAGCTCGAGGCGGCGCAAAAGATCAACGACCAGGAAAAGGCGCTCAACATGCAGATCGCCTCGAACGGTGCGTCGATTGCGCGCGCCGAGGCGGAAAAGCAAGCCGCGGTCCGCCAGCAACGCGAAGCCGAGCTCGGCGCGAGTCAGATCACGCAAGCCCGCGCCGACGCCGAGCAGAACGTCATTCAGCAAGAAGCGGAGGGACGCGCTCAGGCCGCGCGCATTCGCGCCGTCGCCACCGCGGAGGCCGAGGCGATTCGCATGAAGGCGCTCGCTCTCGCGGAAGCGGGCGGCGCGTACCTCGATCTCCGCAGGCTCGAGATGGCGCCGGAACTCACCGCGCAGGTCGCGTCCGCGCTCACGAATAGCCAATTCGTGAACTTCGGCACCACGGGCGGCGCGGGCGGCGATCACGGCGCGGTCAGCTCGGGCACCGACGACGTCCTTCGCGTCGTGCAAACGTTGATGGCCGCGCAGGTGATCACCGGCGGAACCGGTAACGTAATGGCGAACGCCGCGAAGGACGGTTCGGTCGCGCAGGTTCCGCGCTCCGCGCCGCCGCCGCTCCGTCGCGGTTGACCGCGCTCGTCGTCGCGGGGGATGGTCGCGCTTGAAATGACGCCCTCGGTTTACGCCATCGACTTCGGCACGAGTAATTCGCTCCTCGCCGCAGCCGGCGAAGAGGGCATCGTCGACCCCATCTCGCTCGATCCGTCGGGTCCGAACCCCACGGTGTTCCGTTCGGTTCTGTACTTTTCCGAGGACTCGGAGTGGTCGTTCGGTGCCGAGGCGCTCCGGAGCTACGTGGCATATGGAATGCGCGGGCGCTTGATGCGGTCGATCAAGCGCTTCTTGCCGGTTCGCAGCTTCGTTCAGACGAGCCTCGGGACCCGCAAGCTGAAGCTCGAAGAGCTCGTCGGGGTGTTCTTGCGCGAGATGCGGCAACGCGCGAACTGCCATTTCGACGCCGACGTGAAGAAGGTGCTCCTCGGTCGTCCGGCGCGCTTCTCCGAAAACCCCGACGATGATCGGCTCGCCGAGACGCGACTCGCGGACGCTGCGAGGTTCGCCGGCTTCGACGAGATCCGGTTTTGCCCCGAACCCGAAGCCGCCGCGCACGATTTTCGGAGCGACACGTCGGGGGAGTGCACCGTGCTCGTTGCAGA
Organism: Polyangiaceae bacterium; assembly: GCA_036271175.1. Lineage (GTDB taxonomy): Bacteria > Myxococcota_A > Polyangia > Polyangiales > Polyangiaceae > DASZVB01. The sequence continues at coordinate 1,401 of DATBBD010000582.1, forward strand.
TTTGGGGGGCGGGACGTCCGACTACACCATCGTGCGGTGGCCCGAAGTGGGCTCCCCGGAGGTGCTCGCCACGTTCGGCGTTCCCGTCGCGGGCGACGCCATGGACGGGAGCCTCATGCGCCGCAAAGTCGCGAAGCATTTCGGCGCCGGCGTCACGTACAAGGTGCCGTTCGGCGCGAACACGCTCAGCATGCCGAAGAGCCTCATGGAGCGCCTCTGCGTTCCGGCGGAAATCTGTCTCTTGTCGCGGCGCGACGTGGTCGAGTTCTTGAGAGACATTCGCTCGTGGTCGCTCGGCCCCGACGATCAGCGGGTGATGGATCAGCTCCTCTGTCTCATCGACGACGCCCTCGGCTTCTCGGTGTTCGAGGCCATCGAGGCGACCAAGGTCGCGCTCTCGGCGCGTTCGGAGGCGCCCTTCTCCTTCGGGTATCCGGGCATCGAGATCGACGAGGCCGTGACACGCATCGATTTCGAAGCCGCGGCCGAAGCTTCGACGAGTCGTATTCTCGGCGCGCTCGACGAGACCTTGAAGCTCGCGGGTCTGACCCCAGACGCCATCGATCGCGTGTGCCTCACCGGCGGCACCGCGAAACTACCGCGAATCGCCGAGCACTTGACGGCCCAGTTCGGCGGCGAGAAGCTCCATCAGCTCGAAAGCTTTCACTCGGTGATCAAGGGCCTATCTCACCGCGCGCGCGATTGGACGCTCGGCCGCGCGTGATCGTCGCAGCGCTTCGGCGTAAACGCGGTGCGCTGCGACCTCCGCCCGGACCGCGTCAGTGACTCGCGTCGGTGTCCGTATAGAAATAGTAGTCGGCCGCGTACGTCACTGCGTTCGTCTCGCCGACGCGGATTGCGGTACACGTCGACGCGTCGGGGGCGGCGCCGCCGCTCGTGTCGAGCCGTTGAATGTAGTCGACCGACGACACGAGACCCGCTGCTCCGTCCGCTTCCAGTGACGGCGTCCCCTTGAGGAGCAGCCACGGGATCGTTCCGGCCTTCGGCACCGATGCGAGCTTGGCACCTTGCACGGAGCTCCCGTCCGCGATGGATTTCCACAGGGGGGGCCCGCCGAACACGGCCCCGAAGTGATGAATCACTTCCTTGCCACACGAGTCGACCAGCGACGCATCCGGCTTCGAGCCGAACGGCGACGACCACGAATACGT